>NZ_JACIZD010000001.1:600000-790586 GCF_014359565.1 Immundisolibacter sp.
CAGTGCCCGGCGAAGCCGTCGGCCACCAGCGGCGCCGTGCCGCCCTGGTAGTTCAGCATGCGAAAGGCGGTATGGAGCAGGCCGGCGTGGTAGCCGTCGTTGTCCATGTATACCTTCCAGTTGCAGTTGAAGATGATCTTCTGGTAGCCGAGCAGCTTGAGTTTGCGCTCGCCGCCGCCGAGCGCGGCGCGGATGGAATCGGCCACCTCACCGAAGAACTCGTCGATCGGCGGCGTGGCCTCGTCGAAGGTCGCCCATACCACCTGGTTCCACAGCACCGCGCGCAGCCGGCGCAGGCCGTAGTGGCGCTTGTCGAAGTTCTCGGGGAAGCGCTCCTCGCCGGGTACCTTGCGCAGATTGCCGCAGTTGTCATAAGCCCATGCGTGGTACGGACAGCTGAAGTCGGTCGCCGTGCCCTTGAAGTCGGTGGTGATCTGCACCCCGCGGTGAGCGCAGGCGTTGACCATGACCGCGAATTCGTCGGCGCCGGTGCGGGTGACGATCAGCGGTGTCTCACCAACCACGATGGTCTTGTAGTCATTGACGGCCGGCAGTTCCGCCTCCAACGCCACCGGCTGCCAGAACGGCCCGTAGAAGATCCGCTCCAGTTCCTGGCGATAAATCGCCTCGTCCGTGTAGAGGGCGTAGGGAATGCGCGTGTGGTCGGTCCATGCCCGGATCGGCAGGTCGCGGCTGGGTGCGTTCATAATCGGTGCTCCGCAATCGTTGACAGGGCTCGGCGTGCCCGTCTGCGCTTTATATAACAGCTTCGCTTGAACACACCAGAACGTTCGTTGACCATCGTCAGGCCGACTCGCATCAATGCCGGCACCCCGCTTCTGATACCACCGGACTATGCCCACAGCACCCTCGGCCTGACGGCATCGATCGAGGTGGCCTGTGGCGGTCCGGGCGCGGGCACGGCGCCGCTGTCCGAACTGCCGTCCGGCGCACTCGCCGCAAAACGCAGCGTGGTGCAGCTGATCATCGACGGGCTGGGCCTGGATTACCTGCGTCAGGCGAGCCCCGATGGAGTGCTTGCAAACAGCATCCTGTGCGGTCTGAGCAGCGTGTGTCCGGCCACCACCTCGGCCGCCATCACCAGCTTTTTCACCGGCCTGGCGCCGGCCAGCCACGGCCTGCTGGGCTGGTTCACGCCATTCGAGGCGCGCGACCAGGTCGTGCTGCCGCTGCTGGCGCGGGTGCGCAACGGGCCGGGCCTTCCGGCAACGGATCTGGCCACGCTCTATCGCAGCCCGCCGTTGGCCGCCCGCCTGGCGCGGGACTGCCATGTGGTCACCGGCCGGCGCATTGCCGGCTCGGCCTACTCGCGCTTCCACGCCGGCCCGGCGCAGGTACACGGCTACCGCTCACTCAGTGGCCTGTTCGGGCAGCTCGAGCGCCTGGTGCGTGCCGACGGCCCGCCCCGCTACGTGCACGCCTACTGGTCGGAACTGGATCACCTGGCGCACGAGCACGGGGTTGCGAGTCGCCGCACACGCGAGCACCTGCGCCAGATCGAGGCTCAGCTGGGGCGGTTCCTGAAAGCCATCGCCGGCAGCGACACGCTGCTGCTGGTGACGGCCGATCACGGCTTCATCGACACCGCGCCCGAGCGCAGCCTGCTGCTGAACGATCACCCGGACCTGGCGCAGCAATTACGCCTGCCGTTGGCCGGCGAATCGCGCCTGGCCTTCGTGCACGCCAAACCGGAGCAGCGCGAGACGCTGGGGCTGGACCTCGCGGAATTTCTGGGCGATCGGGCCACGGTGCTGAGCGGTGCGCAGTTCATCGCGGCCGGTTTTCTGGGGCCAGGCGAGCACCACCCGGCACTCGCGCAGCGGGTCGGCGACTGGGTGGTTGCGATGGCCGACGGCTGGACCCTGCGCGATCGCCTGCCCGGCGAGAAGCCCTTCATGCCGATTGGTGTTCACGGCGGCCTGAGCGCCGCCGAACTGAACGTGCCTGTGGCGGTGTTCGAGGCCTGAGACGGGCCTGTTTCAGGCTGCCTCGTCACCGGGCGGCGGCGGCAAGGGCGGCGGCGGGCACTGCTCGCGCAGCAGCCGCGCCAACTCACGGCAGGCGTCGGTGACCGTGAACACGCCGGCCAGGCGGCCCTTGCGGGTGACCAGGGCCGAGCCGATGCGCCGCGCCACCAGCGTGTCGAGCACCTGATCCAGCGGCGCATTAAGGTCCACGACGTACACATCCGTGGCCATCGCATCGCGCACCTTGAGACCGCTGCGCTGCGCATAATCCGGATCCAGGCCCAGCAGCAGCTTCAGGTCGCGATCGCTGATGATGCCGACCAGGCGCTCGCCGTCCATGACCGGCAGATGGTGCAGCCGGTGCCGGTTCAGGAACTCGCGCGCTTCGGACACCGGCGCATCGGCCGCGATGGCGTGCGGAAACGGCGTCATGATGCGGCGAATTTCGGGCATCCGTTTCACGACAAAACCCTGTGCAATAGCTTCGGCCAGCATGCCACAGGACGGCCGCAACGGCCTTCAGGCGACCTCCGGCGCGCCGCGCCGGTACCAGTCGCGACTGCGATTGACCAGGGCGACCAGGGCCAGCATGGCCGGCACCTCCACCAGCACGCCGACCACCGTGGCCAGCGCCGCTCCAGAATGCAGGCCAAACAGGCTGATTGCCACCGCCACCGCCAGCTCGAAGAAATTCGACGTGCCGATCAGCGCCGCCGGGGCGCCCACCGCCAGCGGCACCCGCCAGGCACGCGCCCACAGGTACGCGATGCCGAAAATAAGCGCCGTCTGCACCAGCAGCGGCACCGCAATCAGCACGATGTCCAGGGGCCGCTCGACCAGCGTGCGCGCCTGAAACGCGAACAGCAGCCCGACGGTGGCGATCAGCGCCACCACGGTCAGCGGCTTGATGCGCGCGGTGAATGCCGTCACCGCCGCCACGCCACCGCGGCGCTCCAGCCGCCGGCGCGTGAGGTTGCCCGCCACCAGCGGTATCACCACGTACAGCAACACCGACAGCAGCAGCGTGCCCCACGGCACGGTCACCTGCGTGACGCCCAGCAGCAGCGCCACGATGGGCGCAAAGGCGAACACCATGATCAGGTCGTTCACCGCCACCTGCACCAGGGTGTAATTCGGATCGCCGCGCGTCAGGTTGCTCCACACGAACACCATCGCCGTGCACGGCGCGGCGCCCAGCAGGATCATGCCGGCGATATAGGCCTGCGCCAGCTCCGGCCCGACCCGCTCACCCCAGATCGGACCGAAGAACAGCAGCGCGATGCCGGCCATGGTGAACGGCTTGATCAGCCAGTTGACCACCAGCGTGATGACGAGGCCGCGCGGGCGGTCGCCGACCCGGCGCACGGCGGCGAAATCGATGCTGACCATCATCGGGAAGATCATGGCCCAGATCAGCACCGCCACCGGCAGGTTCACGTGGGCGTATTCCAGCCGCGCCAGGGTGGCAAACGGCGCGGGCGCCAGATTGCCCAGCAGCGTGCCGACCAGCATGGCCAGCGCCACCCACACACTCAGATAACGCTCGAATACACCCAGCGGCGAAGCCTTCGTCGCAGAGCACACTGTCTTCATCGCAAACTCCGAAGCGCGGGGATGAGGTCGCCGACCCTATCATCGGGCCGGCACGCGCGAGTCTACTGGCCGCCGTCGGTTTTTTTGTCGCATGCGTCAACCCGACCGGCGTCAGAACCGTGATGGGCATCGGTCTGGCCGGCGGCACAGCGCTGGCCGAACAGGACCGTGGCGCATGAGCAGCGCCAGCACCCTCTCGCCCGAGCAACGGGCAGAGCGTCTGGACCGCTGGCGAAGTGCCCCGGACGCGGCCCCCCGGCGACCGGACGCCGATCGCTAGTCGTTCTGGTCGGCCATGGTGCTGCTGGCCTCGGCGGGGTTGGCAGCGCTCAGGTACACGTCGAAACGCACTGCGCGGCCCTTGAAGCACAGGTCCACGTCGGCTGCCAGGGCCGGCGCGTGCAGGGGCCGCTTGACCACCACGCGCCGCCGCGCCCGCGTGCGCGCCAGCGCCAGCAACTGGGCACCACCCTCGTCGTCGCCGGTCAGCTCGCGCAGCAGTTGCAGCTCGCGCCTGGGCAGGGCGGTGCGGCCCTCGCCGGGGAACATCGGATCAAGATAGATCACGTCCACCGGCCCGAGGTCCGCGGCGCCCAGCATCGCCCGCGCATCGGTGTGAACCAGCCTGAGGCTGCCTGGAGGCGGCAGGCGCGGGGCGCGCTGCAGGGCATCCTGCACCAGCGCATGGATGACCGGCTGGCGCTCGCAGGCGATCACGTCGAAGCCGGCCCGCGCCAGACGCCAGGCGTCCGTGGCAAGACCGGCCGTCAGGTCCAGCAGCCGCGCCGGGCGGTTTTTCATGCGCGTGGCGCGCAGCAGTTCCCCGCCACCGTGGGTGCCAATCCGGTCGAAATCGACTCGCAATGGTGTCAGGCGCCGGCCCGGTGCACGCAGCTCAAGTCCAGTCGGGCCATACACCAGCGCCAACCGCGCGATCTCCTGCCGGTCAACCAGTGGCAGCCCGTGTTCGGCCGCGAGCCGCGCCGGGCGCTCGTCATCTGCCGCTGCCAGTACGGCGACCGCCAGCAGCACGTCAGCTGTGCCGCCGCTCACCGGGCCAGGCTGCGGACTGCATCTCGATGAGGCGACTGACCGTGCGCTGGAACTCGAACGCCATCCGCTCGCCGCGATATAGCTCGCCCGGCGGCGCCGCGGCGGACACGATGAGGTTCACGCCCCGGTCGTAGAACACATCGACCAGATTGGTAAACCGGTGCGCGACGTCGTACTCGTCGGCGTCCAGCCGCGGCACGCCCGACAGCAGTACGGTGTGGAAGCGCTCGGCGATTTCCAGGTAATCCATGGCGCTGCGCGGCGTGCGGCACAGGGCTTCGAAATCGAACCAGGCCACATCGCTGCCCCGGCGGCGCACGGCGACAGGGCGGCCGTTGACGCTCAGCGGCGCCGATTTTTCGTGCTCCGGTACCAGACGGGTGAAGGCCGCTTCCATGCCGGCCTCGGCATCCGCCCCGAGCGGGCTCATGTAACGGCGCAGGTCGTGCAGGGCGCGGCGCCGGTAATCGACTGGTCCGTTCAGCTCGATGACGTCGAGCCGCTCCTTGAGCAGCGCGATGGTCGGCAGAAAACGCGCCCGCTGCAGGCCATGCAGGTACAGATCTTCCGGCCGGCGATTGGAGGTGACCACCAGATACACGCCACGCGCCAGCAGCTCGCGCAGCAGGCCGCCCAGCAGCATGGCATCGGCGATGTCATGGACCTGGAACTCGTCGAAGCACAGCACCTGCGCCTGGCTCGCCCAACCGTCCGCGATGCGCGGCAGCGGGTCCGCGATGTCGCCCAGGCGCCGCCGCTCCTCATGCACGGCCAGCATGAACTGGTGGAAATGCAGCCGGCGCTTGCGCTCGCCCGGCACGCAGTCGAAGAACAGGTCCAGCAGGTAGCTCTTGCCGCGCCCGACATCACCCCATAGGTAGGCGCCAGACAGCGGCGGTTGGACGGGGCGGCGGATGAAGCTGGGTAGCCAGGCGCGGCGCGGCGGGTTGACTAGCGTGTGCCACAGGACATCGAGCCGGGCGGCGGCGGCCTCTTGCAGCGGATCGGCCACGAAATCCGGCTGCGTGGTGTCCCAGCGGTAGCGGGCCAGCGGCGTGGTCGGAACCGCCTGCAACATGGGGCCGCCGCCGCGCCTACAGGTGGCGCTGCACCAGCCGCTTCTTGATGTCGGCGATGGCCTTGGCCGGGTTCAGGCCCTTCGGGCAGGCGCTGGTGCAGTTCATGATGGTGTGGCAGCGGTACAGCCGGAACGGGTCCTCGAGCTGGTCGAGCCGCTCGCCGGTGGACTCGTCACGGCTGTCGATGATCCAGCGGTGCGCCGCCAGCAGCGTGGCTGGGCCGAAGAAGCGGTCCGAGTTCCACCAGTAGGACGGACAGGATGTCGAACAGCAGGCGCACAGGATGCACTCGTAATGGCCGTCGAGCTGGTTGCGGTCTTTCTTGGACTGCCGATGCTCGCGCCCGGACGGCGGCGGCGTTTCGGTCTTCAGCCACGGCTCCAGCGCCGCGTACTGGGCATAGAAGTGCGTCAGGTCCGGCACCAGATCCTTGATGACTTCCTGGTGCGGCAGCGGAAAGATGCGCACGTGCGTGCTGCGGCAGTCGGCGGTGGCCTTGGTACAGGCCAGCGTGTTCACGCCGTCGATATTCATGGCGCAGGAGCCGCACACGCCCTCGCGGCAGGAGCGGCGGAACGTCAGGCCACCGTCCATGCGATTCTTGATGTGCAGCAGGGCGTCCAGCACCATCGGCCCGCACTCGGCGGTATCGACCTCGTAGGTCTGCGTGCGCGGCGCCTGGTCAGAGTCTGGATCGTAGCGGTAGATCTCGAACTGCACCGTGGTCCCCAGGGTGGGAACTGCCGCCGGCTCTGAGCGGGGCGGTGTGGCCAGCAGGTCGCGTTCGACGCGGGCTTTTTCAGCCATCTTGCTCGTTCCTCTGTGCTCAGTAGACGCGTTTCATGGGCGGGATCGGGGCGACCTCATCGGTCAGGGTGTGGGCGGTCACGCTCCGGTAACCCAGGCGCACCTGCCCGCTGACCACGTCCGGCACCCAGGCCAGACTGTGCTTCATCCAGTTCACGTCGTCGCGCTCGGGGTAGTCGTCGCGGGCATGGGCGCCGCGCGATTCCTTGCGCTCGGCGGCGCAGTCCATGGTGGCCAGCGCCACCGTGAGCAGGTTCTCCAGCTCCAGCGCCTCGACCAGGTCCGTGTTGAACACCATGCCGTGATCGGTCAGGCCGATGTCGGGCAGCATGGCCGCCGCCTCGCGGATTTCCTTGACGCCGGCCTGCAGCGTTTCTTCCTTGCGGAACACCGCGCAGCGCTGCTGCATGGTGCGCTGCATGCGCTCGCGGATGTCCACCGGCGCATGGCGGCCCCGGGCCTGGCGCATGCGGTCGAAGCGCTCAATGCCGCCGCGGCCGGCCGCTGCCGTGACCTTGGGCTGCGGCAGTGTCGGCAGGGTGTCCTTCAGACGCAGCGCTGCGGCGCGACCGAACACGATGATGTCCAGCAGGCTGTTGGCGCCCAGGCGGTTGGCGCCGTGCACCGACACGCAGGCCGCCTCGCCGATGGCAAACAGCCCCGGCACCACCACGTCGTTGCCGTTGGCATCCTGGTTGATGACCTCGCCGTGGTAGTTGGTCGGGATGCCGCCCATGTTGTAGTGCACGGTCGGCAGCACCGGGATCGGCTCGCGCGTCACGTCTACGCCGGCGAAGATGCGCGCCGTCTCGGAGATGCCCGGCAGGCGCTCGTGCAGGGTGTCGGCACCCAGGTGTTCCAGGTGCAGCAGGATGTGGTCCTTTTTCGGGCCGCAGCCGCGGCCTTCCAGGATTTCCACCGTCATGGCGCGCGACACCACGTCGCGCGAGGCCAGATCCTTGGCGCTGGGCGCGTAGCGCTCCATGAAGCGCTCGCCGTTGACGTTGGTCAGGTAGCCGCCTTCGCCGCGCGCGCCTTCGGTGATCAGACAGCCGGCCGGGTAGATGCCGGTGGGGTGGAACTGCACCATTTCCATGTCCTGCAGCGGCACGCCGATGCGCGCCGCCAGCGCCATGCCGTCGCCGGTGCAGATGTGCGCCGCGGTGCAGGACTGATAGGCGCGCCCGTAGCCGCCGGTGGCCAGCACCACGGCGCGGGCGAAGAAGCGGTGCAGGCGGCCCTCGACCATGTCGTAGGCGACCACGCCGATAACCCGGCCGCTGTCGTCGGTCATCAGGTCGACGGCGAAATACTCGACGAAAAACTGCGCCTTGTGCTTGAGCGACTGCTGATACAGCGTGTGCAGCATGGCGTGGCCGGTGCGGTCGGCGGCGGCGCAGGTGCGCTGGGCCGGTGTCTTGTGGTCGGCCTGGTACTGGCCGCCGAACGGGCGCTGGTAGATCTTGCCGTCGTCGGTGCGCGAGAACGGCATGCCGGCGTTTTCCAGCTCGATCACCGCCGGGATGGCATGCTGGCACATGTACTGGATGGCGTCCTGGTCGCCCAGCCAGTCCGAGCCCTTGACCGTGTCGTAGAAGTGATCGCGCCAGTCGTCCTCGACCATGTTGCCCAGCGCGGCATTGATGCCGCCCTGCGCCGCCACCGTGTGCGAACGGGTCGGGAACACCTTGGTGATGCAGGCCACCGACATGTGCTCGGCCGCCATGCCGAAAGTGGCGCGCAGGCCGGCGCCGCCGGCGCCCACCACCACCACGTCGAACTGGTGGTCGGTGATCGTGTAATCGCTGGTCATTCCGCTGTTCATCTCCGGGGCCTGCTCCGTCACTGTCCGAACATCACGCGCAGCACCGACACCGTGGCCACGCTGCCGAGCCCCACTGCCACGACCAGCAGCCCGATCAGCGCCAGCAGGCTCTGCGCCGGCACGTGGATGTAGTCCTCGATCAGCACCCGGCTGCACAGATAGGCGTTGATCATCGCGATCAGGAAAAACACCAGCATCAGGCCACCGGTAGTCGGCGCCGCCAGCCAGGCGCGGGCCTCGTCCAGCGACACGCCGCCGGCGCTCAGGCACACCAGCTGCACCAGCAGGACCGCACCCAACCCGATCAGCGCCGCGGCCGTCAGGCGCTCCCAGAAAAATGCACCGGTGCCGGCGCCGCTGGCGCCATAGCCCCGCGCCAGCGCACGCGGCGAGCGAAACTGCGTCATCAGCCGGCCCTCATGGCGATGTAAAGCCACACCAGCACGCTGGCCACGGCCGAGCCGATCAGCGCCAGCCGGCCGGTAAGCCGGGCGGTGTCGAGATCGAAGCCGTAACCCATGTCCCATGCGAAATGGCGAATCCATTGCGCGGCGTAGAAGAACGCGCAGAAGGTCCAGCCAAACAGCATGACCTTGCCGACGATGCTGCCCCATAGCGCGCTGAAGGCATCGAACAGCGCGCCGCCCTGCGCGATCGCCAGCAGCCACGCGGCCAGAAAACCGAGTCCGCCGAGCAGGGCGGCGCTCACGGCGCGGTGCAGAATGGACGTGTAACTACCGATCAGCGGACGGTAGATGGTCAGGTGAGGCGACAACGGCCGCGGTTTGCCCATGGGGCAGACTCCCTTGCTGGATACATTTTGTTTTGCATCGCGGCAGGACCGGGCCGGCGGATGCAAGCCCGCGTCGGTTCCGACGGCGCGTAGCAGGCGGGCGAGTTTAACATGCAGGCCCGCCGCGCTGATGGTCGGTTGGTGGCGCGCCGGGTATGCATTAGAATTCCGCGCCCCCGAAAACCCCATGCCGGCCGTCGAGCCAGACGCCGGCAGCGCACCTGGAGTCCCGCCAATGGGGATGACCGAATCGCCACTGAGCGGCTTCACGCCCTACCAGCCCAAGAAGGGCGAGGCCTACATGGGCGAGCCGCAGAAAGAGCACTTCCGCCAGATCCTGCGTGCCTGGCGCGACGAGCTGAGCGCCGAGATGGAGCGCGCCCGGCACCGCATGCAGGACGAGACCGTCAACTACCCGGACCCGACCGATCGGGCCACGCAGGAATCCGAGATGACGCTCGAACTGCGCACGCGCGACCGCGAGCGCAAGCTGATCCGCAAGATCGAGGAAACGCTTGACCAGATCGACAGCGGCGAGTACGGCTACTGCGAATCCTGCGGCGCCGAGATCGGCCTGCGCCGGCTGGAAGCCCGCCCGACCGCCACGCTGTGCATCGACTGCAAGTCGCTGGCGGAGATTCGCGAGCGCCAAATGGGCTGAACCGCCGCGGTCACAGTCCCGGCGGACCGATATTCAGCGACGCGAACGCCGCCCGATGCCGATCCAACTGTTTCACAACCCGCGCTGTTCCAAATCACGTGTGGCGCTGGCGCTGCTGCGCGAGCGCGGCGTGCAGCCGGAAATCGTCGAATACCTGAAACAGCCGCCCACGGCGGCCCAGATCGATCGCCTGCTGACCCAGCTGGGCCTGGAGCCGCGACAGTTGATGCGGCGCGGCGAGGCGGTTTATCGGGAGCTTGGCCTGGACGACCCGGGTCTGACCCGCGCGGCCTTGATCGCGGCGATGGCCGACAATCCGATCCTGATCGAGCGGCCGATCGCGGTCCGTGGCGAGCGCGCCGTGCTCGGCCGCCCGCCGGAAAAGGTGCTGGCACTGCTCGACGACTGAAGCCGCGGCTAAGCGCGCTGTGGCTGCGTGTGCGGCGCCCCCGCCGACAGGCTCCGGAGCTTGGCTCAGGCCGCCCGACTGGCCTCGATCAGGGCGGTGATCGCCTTGGGGTCGATGCGCGTGGCGAGCGCCACATACGGCGCGATGGGATGGTTCAGCAGCGGTTGCCGGCGTTCGGCCCAGGCGAGCGGAGCACCGAACATCGCCTCCACCTGCGCCGCCATGCGCGGCAGCACGGGCTGCAGGTACAGCATCAGCAGCCGGAACAGATTCAGCGCCTGACTGCACACGGCGTGCGCGTCGGCCAGGCGCGCCGGGTCCTTGACCAGCGACCACGGCGCCTGCTGGGCGATGTACTCGTTCGCCTTGTCGGCCAGGGCCATCACCTCCCGCATGGCGCGGCCGTATTCGCGGGCCTCGTAGGCGGCGGCGATGTCCTCACCGGCCGCGGCGAATTCGGCATACATCTGCGGCTCGGGAAGCGCCGCGGACAGGCGGCCGTCGAAGCGCTTTTCGATGAAGCCGGCCGTGCGCGAGGCGATGTTGACCAGCTTGCCGACCAGGTCGGAGTTCACGCGCGCCACGAAATCGTCCAGGTTCAAATCGATGTCGTCGATGCCCGCGCCCAGCTTGGCGGCGAAGTAGTAGCGCAGCGGTTCCGGTGGCAGATGGTCCAGCCAGCTGCGGGCCTGGATGAAGGTGCCGCGCGACTTGGACATCTTCTGCCCGTCGACAGTCAAAAAGCCGTGGGCATTTACCGCCGCCGGCTTGGCGTAGCCGGCGCCGTGCAGCATGGCCGGCCAGAACAGGGCGTGGAAATAGAGGATGTCCTTGCCGATGAAGTGGCGCACCTCGCGCTGGGCCCAGAAGGCGCGCACCTCGTCCAGCGTCACGCTGCGACCGTGCCGGCGGTTCAGCCAGTCCCACAGGCTTGCCAGATAGCCGATCGGCGCGTCCAGCCAGACATAGAAATATTGGTCGTGCGAGCCGGGCACCTTGAAGCCGAAATACGGCGCGTCGCGCGAGATGTCCCAGTCGGCCAGGCCGGCCTCGAACCACTCGGCGATCTTGTTGGCGACTTCCTCCTGCAGATGCCCGGCGCGGGTCCAGTGGGTCAGCAGGTCCGAGAAATCGCTCAGGCGAAAGAAGTAGTGCTCGGATTCCTTGAGCACCGGTTCGGCCCCCGACAGGGCCGAACGCGGGTTTTTAAGATCGGTCGGCGCGTAGGTGGCGCCGCACACCTCGCAGGAGTCGCCGTACTGATCGGCGGCGCCGCAGCGCGGGCACTCGCCGCGGATGAAGCGGTCGGCCAGGAACATGCCCTTGACCGGGTCGAAATGGCGCGTCACGCCATAACGCACGATGTGCCCGGCGGCCGACAGGCGCCCGAAGATGTCCTCGGCCAGCTGCCGGTTCTCGTCGCTGTGGGTGGTGTAGTAGTTGTCGAAGCCGATGCCGAACTCGGCAAAGTCGGCGCGGTGCTCGGCGCCGATGCGCGCCACCAGGGCCTCCGGCGTGATGCCTTCGGCCTGCGCCCGCAGCATGATCGGCGCGCCGTGGGCGTCGTCGGCGCACAGGTAGAGGACATCGTGCCCGAACAGGCGCATGGCGCGTACCCACACGTCGGTCTGGATGTACTCCACCAGGTGGCCGATGTGGATGGGGCCGTTGGCATACGGGAGGGCGCTGGTGACCAGGATCTGGCGCGGCATGGCAGGCGGCAAAAGCAGTGGCGGTGGGGCTGAGCGGGCCGGCAGGATAGCACGGCGCCCATAGGCCTCCGTGCTAGAATCGGCGCCCTTTTGCGCCGGATTGGTGGGTCGTTCAGGGCCCTGTCCGAACCACGCCGGCGCCTCGTGTCACAGACCCGGAGCAGCATGAGCGACACCCTGCACAGCGCCGCCCAGGCCGCCCTGGATACTGTCATCGATCCCTGGAACGGCGCCAGCCTGAAGCCGGCGCTGCGCACGGTGGCCTTGGATCAGGGCCGCCTGAGCGTCGAGCTGGTGCTCGGCTACCCGAGCGCCGGCCTGGCAAGCGAACTGCTGCCGGCGGTGCAGGCCGCGCTGGCTACCTTGCCGGGCGTGCAGTCGGTGCAGGTCAAGCTCAGCCACGCTATCGTCGCCCACGCCGTGCAGCAGGGTGTACAGGCGGTGCCGGGGGTCAAGAACGTGATCGCCGTCGGCTCCGGCAAGGGCGGCGTCGGCAAGTCCACCACCGCCGTGAACCTGGCGCTGGCCCTGGCCCGCGAGGGCGCCAGCGTGGCCTTGCTGGATGCCGACGTCTATGGCCCCAGCCTGCCGACCATGCTCGGCGTGACCGACAAGCCGCGCCTGGTCGAGGGCGATCAGCGGCGCATCGCGCCGCTGATCGGCCACGGCGTGCAGTGCATGTCGATCGGTTTCCTGATCGACCCGGACGCGCCCATGGTCTGGCGCGGGCCGATGGCCACGCAGGCGCTCGAACAGCTGATCCGCGACACCGCCTGGCAGGATGTCGACTATCTGGTCGTGGACCTGCCGCCGGGCACCGGCGACATCCAGCTCACGCTCGCCCAGCGGGTGCCGGTCAGCGGCGCCATCATCGTCACCACGCCGCAGGACATCGCCCTGCTGGACGCGGTCAAGGGCCTGAAGATGTTCGAGAAGGTCAAGGTGCCGATCCTTGGCATCGTCGAGAACATGAGCACCCACATCTGCAGCCAGTGCGGGCACGAGGAACACATCTTCGGCGCCGGCGGCGGCGGTCGCATGGCCGAAAAATACGGCGTGCCGCTGCTGGGCTCCCTGCCGCTGAATGTGCATATCCGCGAACAGGCTGACGGCGGTCAGCCCACGGTGGCCGCCGATCCCGACGGACCGATCGCCCGCGCGTATCGGGAAATCGCCCTGCGCGCTGCGGCCAGCCTGGCCAGGCGCGGCAAGGATTACGCCCGCCATTTCCCCAAGATCACCGTCGTCAACGACTGAACCGCCCGGCCTGGAAGCACCGCATGAGCATCAAATCCGACCGTTGGATCCGCTGCATGGCCGAGCAGCAGGGCATGATCGAGCCGTTCGAACCGCGTCAGGTGCGCGAAGTCGACGGCCAGCGGGTCATCTCCTACGGGCTGTCGAGCTACGGCTACGACATCCGCGTGGCGCGCGAATTCAAGATATTCACCAATGTGCATTCGGCGGTGGTGGACCCCAAGAACTTCGACGCCGCCAGCCTGGTCGATGTCGAATCGGACGTGTGCGTGATTCCGCCCAACTCCTTCGCGCTGGCGCGCACCGTGGAGTACTTCCGCATCCCGCGCAGCGTGCTGACGGTGTGTCTGGGCAAGTCCACGTACGCCCGCTGCGGCATCATCGTCAACGTGACGCCGTTCGAGCCGGAGTGGGAGGGCTACGCCACGCTGGAGTTCTCCAACACCACGACGCTGCCGGCAAAGATTTATGCCGGGGAAGGCTGCGCGCAGGTGGTGTTCTTCGAGTCCGACGAGACCTGCGAGGTTTCGTACAGGGACCGCGGCGGCAAATACCAGGGCCAGGTCGGCGTGGTGGTGCCGCGGCTGTGAGCGTGGCCCGCGGCGGGGCATAATCGGCCCGGTACCGCGCCGACTCATGCTCAAGCCGTCGGGCCTTGCGGCGATAACCCAAAAATCAGTCAACGATTGCCGAGGAATACTCCAGATGAACAAGAAAGTCGCTGCACTCATGCTGACCGGCGGCCTGAGTGCCGCGCTGGGCGGTGGCGCCATGGCAGCCGGGGGTGACAACTTCGAGCGGCCGCAAGACGCGGTGACGACCAGCACGACGGCGACCAACGCGGGCAGCGGGGCGGACGACGGCTTCGATGAGTGGGAGCAGGAAACCACGCCCGAGGTCAGCGATCCGCTGGAGAAAATCAACCGCGGCGTGTTCTGGTTCAACGAACAGGCCGACCGCTTCGTCATCAAGCCGGTTGCCAAGGGCTACGACTGGGCGCTGCCCAAGCCCGTCAAGCGCGGCGTGAGCAACGTGTTCGACAACCTGTTCACGCCGGTGGTGGCGGTCAGCGACCTGCTGCAGGGCAATTTCCAGGAAAGCGCCGAGGATGTCGGCCGCTTCGTGGTCAACAGCACGGTCGGCGTGGTCGGCATCTTCGACGTCGCCACCGGCTGGGGCCTGGAAAAGCGCCGCGAGGACATCGGCCAGGCCTTCGGCGCCTGGGGTATTGGCTCAGGGCCGTACCTGGTGCTGCCGATTCTTGGGCCGAGCAGCGTGCGCGATGGCGTCGGCCTGGTCGGCAACTACTTCCTGTTGCCGCAAAATTACATCGAGGACGACGGCACGCGCTGGGGTGTCACCATTCTGGGCGGCATCGACACCCGCTACCGGCTGCTCGACGCCAGCACGGTGCTGGAACAGGCGGCGCTGGACCGCTACGCCTTCGTGCGCTCGTCTTACACGCAGCATCGGCAGAATCTGGTCGAGAACAAGGACGGCGGCAAGCCCGTGCCGGCCGCGAGCTTCGGCCAGTAGTATCCCGCCGCCCGCATGGCGGGCGATCCGGACCGCCAATCAACAAAAAGGCCGCGGAGCATCCGCGGCCTTTTTGCTTGACCGGCCTGAGAACGGCGAGCGGATTCCGAGCGATCTTCTTTCTTAACGCACCTGCGCGCTGCCCTGGCGACGTGGGTCGCTGGCTGCCTGCATGGCGCCGCTGCGGGTGTTCCAGGCGATGGCCTGCATGTTTCCGAAGCGGCGGTCGACTTGCTTTAGCGTATGACCGAGCTTCTGCAGGCCGGCGATGTCGGTTTCGCTGAGGCCCTGCGGCTCGTACTCGACCACGTCCGGCAGGAACTGGTGGTGGTAGCGCCCGGTGCCCACCCAGGCGGCCGGGTCGTCATTGCCCTGCGCAAACGTGAGCGTGCCCAGCAGCACCATGCTGATGATGCGGCTGCCGCCGGGCGTGCCCAGCACGGCCACCGTGTCGCCGCGACGCAGGATGGTCGGGGTCATGCTCGACAGCGGCCGCTTGCCCGGCGCGATGGCGTTGGCGTGGTTGCCCACCAGGCCGTAGGCGTTGGGGCTGCCCTCCTTGGCCGAGAAATCGTCCATTTCGTCGTTCAGCAGAATGCCGGTGCCCGGCGGCACGAAGCCGGAGCCGAACGGGATGTTCACGCTCAGCGTCGCCGACACCACGTTGCCGCGGGTGTCCACCACCGAAAAATGCGTGGTGTCGGTGCCTTCCGCCGCCGCCGGGGCGCCCGGCAGGAAGGCGCTTGGCGTGGCCCGGTCCGGCCGGATGCCGGTACGCAGGCCGGCGGCATAGTCCTTACTGACGAGCTGGGCGATCGGCATGGCCACGAAGTCCGGATCGCCCAGATACTCGGCGCGGTCGCGGTAGGCGCGGCGCATGGCCTCGATGATCAGGTGCTTGCCGGTTACCGCATCGCGCAGGTTCAGCGCATAGCCTTCCAGGATGTTCAGTGCCGTGATGAGGGCGACGCCGCCCGACGAGGGCGGTGGCGCGGTCAGGATGTCCGTGTCGCGATAGCGACCGCGCAGCGGCGTGCGTTCGACGGCCTTGTAGTCGCGAAGATCGGCCTCGGTCCAGGCGCCACCGGCAGCGTTGACGCCGTCGATGATCAGCCGCGCCGTCTCACCGTCGTAAAAGCCCGCCTTGCCCTTGCGGGCCAGGCGCTGCAGCACCGCGGCCAGATCCTTCTGCACCAGCCGAAAACCGGGCTTGGGCGGTTCGCCCTGGTCCAGAAAGATGGCCGCCGCGGCCGGTGAGGCGGCCAGCGCGCTTTTTCGCATGGCCGTCATCTGCAGGTGGAATGCGTCCGGCTCGAAGCCCTCGGCCGCCAGGCGGATGGCCGGGGCGAGGTTGCGGGCCAGGTCGAGGCGGCCGCAGCGGCGGGTCAGGTGCACCAGCGCCGCCGGTTCGCCGGGGATGCCGGCCGCCTGCGGGCCGTCGAGGGACTTTTGCCGCACCGGCTGGCCGTCCGCGCCCAGGTACATGTCGCGCGTGGCGCTGCGCGGCGCGGTCTCGCGCGCATCGACGAACAGCGCCTCGGTGTCGCGGCGCTGGATCAGATAAAACGCGCCGCCGCCGATGCCGGAGCTGACCGGTTCCACCACCGCCAGCGCGGCGCTGATCGCCACCGCCGCATCGCAGGCGTTGCCACCGGCTGCCAGCACCTCGAAGCCGGCCTCGGTGGCCAGCGGATGGGCACTGGCGATGGCGCCCAGGCGCGGGGTGGCGGTGGCCGGCAGGGCGCACAGCCAGACAAGGACAAAAAACAGGCGACGCACGTTGATCTCCTGGGTTGATACGACCGGCTTACATGCCGGTAAAGCAGGCGCCGCCGTCGACGGAAATCATCTGCCCGGACACGAAATCCGACAACGCCGACTGCAAATACACGGCCGTGCCGACCAGATCGTCCGCGTACTGCTCGCGACCGAGCGAGCAGATCGACTTCATGGCGCCGGTGATGCCCTCGGCGTGGTTCTCGCGCATGATGTCGAGGCTGGCCTGGCTCTGGATGAAGCCCGGCACCAGGGTGTTGACGCGGATGCCGGCGGGCCCGAGTTCGCGCGCCAGGCAGCGGGTCATGGTGGCCACTGCGCCCTTGCTGACCACGTAATGCAGCAGGTTCGGATTGCCCAGCTGGATGGTGTTGGACGAGATGTTGACGATCTTGCCGTAGCCCTGCCGGCGCATGGCCGGCACCACCGCCTTGCAGGCGTGCCAGGTGCCGGTGACATTGATGTTCATCATGCGCTGCCAGGCATCTTCGGTGATTTCGTCGAAGGGCAACATGCGCGCGCCCTCGGTCACGGCGCTGGGGCCGAACATGGCGGCATTGTTGATGATGCCGTCGATGCGGCCGAAGGCGGCGAGCGTGGCGTCGGCCATGGCCGTGCAACTGGTCATGTCGGTGATGTCGACTTTCACGCCCAGGCCGCGCCCGCCGAGCAGGCCGACCGTCTCGGCACAGTCCAGGATGTCCGCCGCCACCACCGTGGCGCCGGCTTCGTGCAGCGCCTTGGCGTAGGCCTGACCGATGCCGCGCGCCGCGCCGGTGACGATCACCACCCGTCCGTCCAGTAATCCGCTCATGGTTCGCTCCTCCCGGTCGTGTGTGAAAGCTGCGCCCGGAGTCTAACCGCCGTTGCCGGCACGTTGGCGCTGCAGTCGGCCCGGCGGTACGCTTGCTGGCCCACCTCGGCCGTGTCCATCCAATGCGGAGCCCTGCATGAGCCTGTTGCCGGTCACCCTCGACGACAAATACGCGCAGCCCCACGGACGGGTGCTGGTGTCCGCCACGCAGGCCCTGACACGCCTGCTGATGGAGCAACGCGTGCGGGATCAGGCGGCGGGCCTGAACACCGCCGGCTACGTGTCCGGCTACCGCGGCTCGCCGCTGGGTACGCTGGACAAGGCGCTGTGGGACGCCGGCAAGCATCTGGCCGCACACCACGTGGTGTTTCGGCCCGGCGTCAACGAGGACCTGGCCGCCACCGCCATCTGGGGCACGCAGCAGCTGAAGGTCTTCGAAGGCGCCCGCTACGACGGCGTATATGCCATGTGGTACGGCAAGGGCCCGGGCGTTGAGCGCAGCGGCGATGCCCTGCACCACGCCAACCTGGCCGGCACGGCGCCGCAGGGCGGCGTGCTGATGGCGGTCGGCGACGATCCGGTGTGTCACTCCTCCACCGTGCCGCAGCAAAGCGAGTTCGCGCTGATGGCCGCCGGCATTCCGGTGCTGGCCGCCGGCAGCGTGCAGGAGGTTTACGACTACGGCCTGGCGGGCCTTGCCATCTCGCGCTTCTCGGGCGTGTGGGTGGCGCTCAAGCTGGTCACCGACATCGCCGAATCGACGGCGGTGGTCGATCTGGATTCGCCCGGCAGCCATGTCGTCATCCCGGCCGATTTCGTCATGCCGCCGGATGGCGTGCACCTGCGCGTGCCGGACTGGCCGACCTTTCAGGAAGAACGCCTGATGCGCTACCGACTGCCGGCGGTGCTGGCGGCGGTGCGGGCCAGTGGCCTGGATCGGATCACGCTGGCCAGTCCGCGGCCGCGGCTGGGCATCGTGGCCTTTGGCAAGGCGCACGAGGATCTGCGCCAGGCGCTGCTCGACCTGGGCCTGGACGACCGCACGGCCGGCGAGCTTGGCATCAGCATCTACAAGCCGGCGCTGATCTGGCCGCTGGAGCCGCAGGGCATGAGCGATTTCGCAGCCGGCCTGGAAGAACTGCTGGTGGTGGAAGAAGGCCGGCCGATGCTGGAGGGCCAGATCAAGGACCTGCTGTTTGGCCTGCCGGACAGCCGCCGGCCGCGCGTGCTGGGCAAGCGCGACCTTGACGGTCGGGTGCTGTTTGCGGACCACGGCGAGCTGTCGCCACGACCCATCGCCCGCGTGCTGGCGGCGCGCCTTGCCCTGCTGGCGCCACAGTCCGGCATGGACAGCCGCATCGCGCTGCTGGAGGGCCAGCGCGAGCGCGCCAGCGCCTATCAGGCCAAGTTCCAGCGCACGCCGTATTTCTGCTCCGGCTGCCCGCACAACACCGGCACGCGCATTCCGGACGGCAGCGTGGCGCTGGCCGGCATCGGCTGTCATTTCCTGGCCCAGCGCATGGAGCGCAACACCAAGACCTGGACCCACATGGGCGCCGAGGGCGTCAGCTGGGTCGGCATGGCGCCGTTCACGGACCTGAAGCACGTGTTCGTCAACCTCGGTGACGGCACCTACTACCACTCCGGCCTGCTGGCGATCCGTCAGGCGGTGGCCGCCGGCGTCAACGTCACCTACAAGATTCTCTACAACGACGCCACCGCCATGACCGGCGGCCAGCCCATCGACGGCCCGATCAGCGTGGCGCAGATCACCCACCAGATGCATGGCGAGAGCGTGCAGCGCATCGCCGTGGTCAGCGACGCGCCGGAAAAATTCAACCGCCGCGAGTTTGCCGAGGGGACCACGCTCGACCACCGCGACCGGCTCGACGCCGTGCAGCGCGAGCTGCGCGAATACCCCGGCGTGTCGGTGCTGATCTACGAGCAGACCTGCGGCACCGAGAAGCGCCGTCGGCGCAAGCGCGGCACGCTGGCCGAGCCGGACAAGCGGGTGTTCATCAACGACCGCGTGTGCGAGGGCTGCGGCGACTGTTCGGTGAAATCGAACTGCCTGTCGGTGCTGCCGCTGGAGACCGAATTCGGCCGCAAGCGCGCCATAGACCAGTCCGCCTGCAACAAGGATTACTCCTGCGTGAAGGGCTTTTGCCCGAGCTTCGTCACCGTGCACGGCGGCAGCCTGGCGCGGCGCAGTGGCAGCGCCGTGCCGCAGGACCTGCTGGCAGGCCTGCCGGAACCTGCAGCGCCGGCACTCGATGGCGCGTTCGGCATGCTGGTGGCGGGCATCGGCGGCACCGGCGTGGTCACCATCAGCCAGCTGCTGGCCACCGCCGCGCACATGCAGGGCCTGCACGTGCAGACGCTGGACGACACCGGCCTGTCGCAGAAATTCGGCTCCGTGTTCAGCCACGTCCAGATCGGCGTCAGCGCCGATGCGCTGCACGCGGCGCGCGTGGGCGACGGCAACGCCAATCTGCTGCTGGGCCCGGACCTTGTGACCTGCGCCAGCGAGAAGGTGCTGGCCAAGGCGCGCGCCGGCGGCACGCACGCCGTGGTCAACACTTACGAGCAGATGACTGGCGACTTCACCCGCCGGCCCGATCTCACGCTGCCCGGGCAGGATCTGAAGCACGCCGTCAGCGAGTTTTGCGGCGACGGACGGGTGCATTTCGTGGATGCCACGCGCCTGTCGCGCCAGCTGATCGGCGACGCCATCGGTGCCAACCTGTTCCTGCTCGGCTACGCCTGCCAGCGCGGCCTGCTGCCGGTATCGCCGGCCGCTCTGGAGCGCGCCATCGTGCTCAACGGCGTGTTCGTCGACGGCAACACCACCATCTTCCGCTGGGGCCGGCTGTATGCCGCGCAGCCGCGGCAGGTGGAGGACATCGCCGCCGCCGGCCACCAAGCGGGCCGGGCCGAGGCGTTCTCGCATGATCTGCCGAGCCTGATCGCCCGCCGGGTCGAGGACCTGACGGCCTATCAAAGCGCCCGCTACGCCGAGCGCTTCCGCAAGCTCGTGCAGCGCGTGCAGGAGGCCGAGACGACCCGCGCCAGGGGCATGACCGGTCTGACCGAAGCGGTGGCGCGCAACTTCTACAAGCTGCTGGCCTACAAGGACGAGTACGAGGTGGCCCGCCTGTACACGGACGGCGAGTTCCTGGCCAAGCTGCGCGAGACCTTTGCCGGCGACACGCGCCTGCGCTTCCATCTGGCGCCGCCGCTGCTGGCGCGGCGCGATCCGACCAGCGGCGAACTGCAAAAGCGGGAGTACGGTGCCTGGATGCTGCCGGTGCTGAAGGTGCTGGCCAGGCTGAAATTCCTGCGCGGCAGCCTGCTCGACCCCTTCGGACACACCGCCGAGCGGCGCATGGAGCGGCGCCTGATCGGCGAGTACGAGCGCACCGTCGACACGCTGCTGGCCGGGCTCGATCACGACAGCCACGCGCTGGCGTTGCAGATCGCAGAACTGCCGCAGCAGATGCGCGGCTTCGGCCACATCAAGGAAGCCAACGTGGCGCAGGCCAAGGCCCTGGAGGCGCAGTTGCTGGAGCGCTACCGGGCGCCACGCGAGCAACGCGCCGCCGCCTGAACGGCATTGCCCAAACGTCCGTTCTGCAGTAGATTCCGGCACCTGCCACGACCTCTGCACGGTCGGTCGGCACCCGGTTACGGAGGAGAAAAAAATGGCAGCCAGTGCCGCCGGCCAAGGCCGGTTAGTGATGGGGTTGGGTGCGGCGGCGGTGCTTTTGATGCCCGCCGCCGCCCTGGCCACCGAAGGGCAGGTCATCGACGCCTCCGGCAAGCCGGTGGCGCAGGCGATGGTGACACTGCAGCCGGCCGAGCTGGCGCTGGGCGCCTCCATCTATACCGTCTTCACCGACGCCGACGGCCGCTACACACTGCCGGCCAAGGCGGTCGGTACGCAGCTGTCGGTGCGCAAGCTCGGCTACGCGCCGGTCACGCTGGACCCGACCCAGGCGACGAAAATCACCTTGACCCAGGCGCAGAACGTGGCCGACAGCGCGCCGCCGTCGGCCTGGCTGCCGCGCACCGGTGCCGACGACCTGGCGCGCGCCAATACCGTCCTGCAATGCACCAGCTGCCACCAGTTCCCGTCGCAGAAGGTGCGTCATTACTCGGAAATGCTGGACGGCAAGTCCGAGGCGGAAAAGCAGGCCGCCTGGAAGGCCATGATCAACTACATGCGCGTCAAGTTCGTGCAGATCGGCCCGGACCAGAGCCTGTACGACCCGGCCAAGATGGACTTCAAGGCCATCCTGGACCCGACCCTCGGATCGTTCGATGCGCACGACGAGGAGCAGATATCGGCCTTCCTGGCCAAGCATCTGCCGACCCGTTTCGATCAACTGAAAAGTTATGACTACGGCGCGCCGCTGGGCGTGACCGCAAAAACGGTGATGCGCGAAATCCAGCTACCACAGGATTCCTTCGTGCGCGAGGTGGGCCTGACGCCCGATTCACCGTACCTGTGGGGCGCCGACCTGCAGCACAACCGGCTGCTGCGCGTGGATCCGGAAACCGGCGACCAGAAGCCGTATCCGATCCCTTACCCCGGCCCCACCGGACCGCACACCATCGTCGACACCCCGGACGGCAAGTTCTGGGTGACCATGCTGGAGCAGGGCGTGGTCGGTCGCTTCGACCCGAAAACCGAGCAGTGGCAGCTGTTCGACAAGTTCGGCAAGTTCGAGATGGCGCACGACATCGCACCGGACTACAAATTCCAGGCCATGCCGGATCCGAAGGGCCGCTACTGGTTCACGCTGATCGGCAGCAACCGCATGGCGAGCCTGGACCCGGCAACCGGTCAGATCACCACCATCGACACGCCCAAGGACGAAGGCGAGTCGCCCATGCACAGCTCCCTGTACGGCGCGGTAATCACCCGCGACGGCAAGCGCGTGTGGTTCTCGCAGCTGTCCGGCGGTATCGGTGCCATCAATACCGAAACCGACAAGCTGGATGTCTATGTCCCGATGCCGCAGGGCGCTGGCCCGCGGCGCATGGCGATCGACGACCAGGACGTGCTGTACGTGCCCATGTTCGGCACCGGCGAGCTGCTGATCTATGACAGCAAGGCCGACAGGGAACTGGCGCGCGTGATGATGCCGGACCCCAGCAACGCCTCCTACAGCGCGGTCTGGGATCCGTGGCGACGGGTGGTCTGGATCGGCACCAGCAACACCGACGTGATCTACAGGTTCGACCCAGCCGATCGCAGCTTCGAGGTGTTCCCGCTGCCCAGCGCCATGGGCTACCTGCGCATGATCACCTTCGACCGGCGCAACGGCAACCTGTGGACGGCGTACTCCAACATCCCCACCGGTGCGGGCCCGAGCCGCTTCGTGATGGTCGATCCGGGCGACGCCATCACAGTCGGCGCGGCGCAATAATCCGGCAGCAAGGATCGATCACTGCCGCCTTCGTTGTCGATCCGGCTGCCGGTGGGGCATGATTCGCTGTGGCGGCCCGGTATCACCAAAATCCAGATTGGCCTCGCGATGAAATACCGCATTTTGATCGCCCGCCTGTCGGCGACGCTGATGCTTGCCTGGCTGCCGATGCTCGCCCGGGCCGACATGTTGCCCGGCAAATCGTCGGCCATCGGAACGGTGCCGCACGCCGCGCTGAAAACACAGCTCGTCGAGTACCGCGATGGCGACCAGGTTCTGGAAGGCTATCTCGCCTACGACGCCGCGAAAGTCGGCAAACGCCCTGCGGTATTGATCGTCCATGACTGGAAGGGCGTTGGTCCCAACGTCCAACAGCGCGCGCAGCAACTGGCGCGACTGGGCTATCTGGCGTTTGCCGCGGATATTTACGGCAAGGGCGTGCGCCCGGATTCTCCCGAAGCGGCCAGCGCCCAGGCCGGCAAATACAAGCAGGATCGCGCGCTGTTTCGGTCTCGCCTGCTGGCAGGCTACCGGGCCATGCTGGCCAGCTCGCAAGCCGACGCTGCCCGCACGGCCGCGATCGGCTACTGTTTTGGCGGTACCGGCGTGCTGGAACTGGCCCGCGCCGGCGCCGACCTGCGGGGCGTGGTCAGCTTCCATGGCGGGCTGGACAGCCCAACGCCCGCCGACGGCAAGAACATAAGAGGCAAGGTGCTGATCCTGCACGGTGCCGAGGATCCTTTCGTCAAGCCGGCCGACATCGATGCCCTGCTTGCGGAATTGCGCAGCGCCGAGGTCGACTGGCAAATGATCACCTACAGCGGCGCCGTGCATTCGTTCACCGATCCCGAGGCCGGCAACGACGCCTCGACCGGCGCCGCCTATAACGCTTCTGCCGACCGGCGCTCCTGGGGCGCGATGCGGCTATTCTTCGACGAACTGTTCAATGCATCGGGCGGCAAGCTGAACGACAAATGAGCAGGGCGCATGGATGCACAAGGTCGCCTTGAATTGACACAAGTCAGGTCGCGTCGGGTCTTGCTCGCTTTTTTTGCCGTTGACTGACTCGCACTGCCGCCGGGCAAGGTCTGCGTGTCCATCATGAGCGGAATCGAACAGCGCCTTCTTGTTTGCGCCTACGCCCGCCTGCCCGCCGACTTCTACGCGCCGCAGGCGCCGACCTTGCTGCCGCAGCCCTACCTGATCGCCTTCAACCTGGACCTGGGCGGACAGCTCGGCCTGTCTGGTGGTCTGGGGCCACGAGACATTAATACGCTGTGCGGCAACCACGTGCCGGCGCACGTGCAGCCACTGGCCGCGGCGTACGCCGGTCACCAGTTCGGCGTCTACGTGCCGCAGCTGGGCGACGGCCGGGCGCTGCTGCTGGGTGATCTCATCGATGTCGACGGCGCCCGCCACGAACTGCAGCTCAAGGGTGCCGGACCCACGCCGTTCTCGCGTGGCGCGGATGGGCGTGCCGTGCTGCGTTCCACCATCCGCGAGTACCTGGCCAGCGAGGCCATGCACGGCCTGGGCATTCCAACCACCCGCGCGCTGGCCATCGTCGGCAGCGACCAGCCCGTTTACCGCGAGCAGATCGAGACCGCCGCCGTTCTGGCGCGCCTGGCGCCCAGCCACGTGCGCTTCGGCTCGTTCGAATTCTTTCACTACCGGGGCGAGGCCCAGCGCGTGGCGCAGCTGGCCGATTTCGTGATCGACACGCAGTTTCCGGCGCTCGGTGGCCTGCCTGATCGCCATGACCGCCTGCTGCGCGAGGTGATCGAACGCACCGCCCGACTGGTCGCCGCCTGGCAGGCGCAGGGCTTCGTGCACGGCGTCATGAACACCGACAACATGTCCATTCTGGGATTGACGCTGGACTATGGGCCGTACGGGTTTCTGGACCACTTCGAGGCTGCGCGGGTGTTCAACCACACCGACCAGCGCGGCCGCTACGCCTATGCCAACCAAGGCCAGGTGGCACTGTGGAACCTGCACGCGCTGGCCGAGGCCCTGTCCACGCTGATCCCCGCCGACGCGCGTGAGGCGGCGCTGGCTACCTTCGAGCCGCTGTTCGTCGGCGCGTACGGCGAACTCATGCGCCGCAAGCTCGGGCTTCGGGAAGCCCGCGCGCAGGATGCCGATCTGGTCGATCGCCTGCTGCAGGCGCTGCAGGCCGGGCGAGTCGATTACCCGGCTTTCATGCGCGGCCTGGGCGCGTTTCGGCCGGACGACGCGGCGACTCGTGCGCCGCTGCTGGCCCTGTCGCGGGCGCCGGCAGCACTCGCCGCGTGGCTGGACGATTACGCCGGCCGGCTGGCCGGGGAAAGCGACCCGGGCGAGGCCCGCCAGGCGCGCATGGACGCCATCAATCCGCTCTACGTGCTGCGTACGCATCTGGCGGAGCGCGCCATCCGTCGGGCGGCCGATCATCGTGATTACAGCGAAATCGAGCCCCTGCGCCGCCTGCTGGCGCGGCCGTTCACACCGTGTCCGGAAATGGACGAGTACGCCGCGCCGCCGTCGGATGACGGCGGCGCGATCGAGTTGTCCTGCTCGTCCTGACTCAGTGCCAGTTGATGCCGGCGTCCGGCGGTACGGCGCCCAGCGCCTTCATCAACGGCAGGAAGTTGACCTCGTCCCATTCCTCGGCGTTCAGGCCGTCCTTGATGCGCATGATGTGGATGAAGCTGACCTCGATGACCTTGTTCGTGGGCGCCGCGCCGTTGAACTCGCCGATGTGCTGAAAGCTCAGACGGCCGCGGCTGACCACCTTGTCGCCCTCGGCGATCTGGTCCTCGAACACGCGCTTGACGATCGGCAGCGACTTCTGGATGTGCTTGTTCACTTCCATGTGCGTCTTCACGTTCAGCGGCTCGCGCGCCATCGGCAGGTGAAACAGGTGCTCGGGGTGCAGCAGCGCCTCCATTTCGTCGAAGCGCTTGGCATCCATGGCCGCGAAAAATTTGCGCACGAACTGCTTGTTCCGTTCGGCTTGGTGCTGGTCCGACATGGTTACTCCTCCTGTTGTGGTGAATCCGCGCCGGTCGTGGCCGCTCGGGGACGATCATAACGCGCTGCTGCGACGGCCAGGTCGCACGCTACCAGCCGGCGGCCGGGCACAAAAAAGCCGCTTGCCGGAAACACCGGCAAGCGGCTTTTACGCACGCAGTCGGCGTTTCAGGCTTCGCCGAAGAAATCCAGCACCAGCTTGTTGAAGCGGGC
The DNA here is from genome assembly GCF_014359565.1 of Immundisolibacter sp. Taxonomy (NCBI): domain Bacteria; kingdom Pseudomonadati; phylum Pseudomonadota; class Gammaproteobacteria; order Immundisolibacterales; family Immundisolibacteraceae; genus Immundisolibacter; species Immundisolibacter sp. Next base: position 625,961 of record NZ_JACIZD010000001.1, read on the forward strand.
GCTGTGCTCGATCTGCGTCCAGTGGCCGCACTTGCCGAACATATGCAGCTGGCTGTTGGGCAGCAGCTCGAACAGGCGCACCGAGTTGCTGAACGGCAGGATGCGGTCCTCGCGGCCGTGGATGATCAGCGCCGGGGATTGAATCCTGGCGATGTCCTCCTCCGGGCTGGCCAGGGCGTCGATCCAGCGCTGGCGCGGCGCCGGGAACATGCTGGCGTAAGCTTCCTGCACGCCCTCGCGCAGGCTGGCCTCGTAGCGCAGGCGCGCTAGCTCGTCGCTGACCAGATTGCGGTCGTAGGCGAACAGGTCGAGCATCTTGCGCATGTTCTCGAGCGAGGGCGTGTAGCCCCAGGCGTAGTCCAGACCCTCGGTGAGCGGAAATTTCACGCCCGCCGCGCCCATCAACACCATGCGGTTCACCCGCCCGGCGTGGCGGATGGCGGTGGCCAGCGCCAACGCACCGCCGTAGGAATTGCCGACCAGGTTGACCTTGTCCAGCCCCAGCGCGTCGATGAAATCGACCAGGTGCTTGACCCATGTATCCAGCGTGTATTGCACGCCGGCGGGGCGCTCGGTGTAACCGAAGCCCAGCATGTCCGGCGCCAGCACGCGCACTTTCTGCGACAGCACCGGAAATGCCAGGCGCCAGTTGGAGAAGGCGCTCACGCCCGGCCCGGAGCCGTGGATCAGCACCGTCGGGTAGCCCTCGCCAACGTCGTGGTAATTGGTGTTGATGCCGCCGGCGTTGATCCACTTGCCGATTTCAGGATTGCTCATGGTTTTCTCGCGGGGTTGAAGCAGTGGGGGAGGCCGACAACCTAGCCCAGCTCTTCGAGCAGGCTGACCAGGTCGTCGGCGTGCTCCTCTTCCATCGCCAGGATGCCTTCCAGCATGCGCCGGGTAGTGGAATCGTCGGTGCCGAGGTAGGCGATCATCTCGCGGTAGCTGTCGATGGCGATACGCTCGGCCACCAGATCCTCGCGGATCATGTCAGCCAGCGTCCGGCCCTCTACGTACTCGGCATGGCTGCGCGTGAGCATGCCCTCCGGCGACAGGTTCGGCTCACCGCCGAGCTGGACGATGCGCTGCGCGATCTGGTCGGCGTGCGCCTGCTCCTCGTTGGCGTGGGTCAGGAATTCCTGCGCCACGCCTTGGGCGTTGATGCCGGTGGCCATGAAGTAATGGCGCTTGTAGCGCAGCACGCAGACGATCTCGGTGGCCAGCGCCTCGTTCAAAAGCCGGATGACGGTGTCCAGATCGGCCCGGTAGCCGGCGGTGACGGCGCCGCGCTCGATGTGCTCGCGGGCCCGCTTGCGCAGTTCCTTGATGTCGGTGAGAAACGGCTTGTCGGCTTTCTTCTTGGCCATGGGATGTCTCCGGTGTGGCGGGGGCGGCTTGGGGCTCAGCGTCCCAGTTCCTTGGCCGATTGGCCGGCGATGCCCCAGTTGGTCTTGGGCACGTCGTTGATGAGTACCCGCACCGCTTCCGGCTTGGCGCCGAGCACGCGGCAGACGGTTTCGGTCAGCTCGCGGATCAGGCCCAGTTTCTGTTCCTCGGTGCGGCCTTCGAGGATGCTGACTTGCAGGAATGGCATGGCGGTCTCCTTAAGCGAAATTGACCGAGATGGACCCCAGGTCCTGGTAGTGCACGGTGATGTTGTCGCCGGCCTCGACCGCGATGGCAGCGGTGACGCCGCCGGTCATGATGAAGCTGCCGGCTGGCAGTTCCTGACCCTTGGCGCCGAGCATGTTGGCCAGCATGGCCACGCTGGCGGCCGGGTGGCCCAGCACTGCCGCGCCGCAGGACAGACCCACCGGCTGGCCGTTCTTTTCCATCACCAGGCCGAGCGTTTTCAGGTCCACCTCGGACACGTCCCGGCTGCGCCCGCCGGTCACGAAGCGGCACGAGGAGCTGTTGTCGGCGATCACGCTGACCATGTCGAACTTGAAATCGCGGTAGCGCGAGTCGATGACTTCCAATGCCGGCAGCACGAAATCGGTGGCCGCCAGCACGTTGCCGATATGCACGCCCGGGCCCTTGAGCGGCGCCTTGGTGACGAAGGCGATCTCCGCCTCCACCTTGGGGTGGATCAGCTTCTTGGTGTCGATCGTGCCGCCGTCCTCGATCGCGAAGTAGTCGTACAGCAGACCGTAGCCGGGCTTGTCGACACCCATCTGGACCATCTTGGCGCGCGAGGTCAGGCCCATCTTGTAGCCGACCTGGCGGATGCCGCGGGCGAGCTTGCGATCGCGGATCGCCTCCATCACCTGATAGGCCTCGGCGATGGTCATGTCCGGGTGGTCGTCGGTGATCTTGGTGACGTCGTAGGCTTCGAGTTCAGCCGTCTCCAGGTGCTCGGCCAGCTTGGCGATGGTCGCGGAATCAAGTGCCATGCGCGGGTCCTCAGGCGTGGGCGGCTTGCTTGCCGCGTTCGGCCAGCATTTCGAGCGCGATCGATTCGATCATGTCTTCCTGGCCGGCGACGGTCTTGCGACGACCGCATTCGACCAGCAGGTCGCGCACCGGGATGCCGTAACGGTCCGAGAAGCGCTTGGCATGCAGCAGGAAGGTGGAGTAGGTGCCGGCAAAGCCCAGTGACAGCGAATCCCGGTCCACGCGCACCGGCTGGTCCATGATCGGGCGCACCACGTCCTCGGCCACGTCCATGATCTTGTACAGGTTCACGCCGGTTTCGATGCCCAGGCGATCGCACACCGCCACCAGGGTTTCCAGCGGCGTGTTGCCGGCGCCGGCGCCCAGGCCCGCCGCCGAGCCATCGATGCGGTTGGCGCCGGCATCGATGGCCGCCAGCGAGTTGGCAACCGACATCGACAGGTTGTTGTGGGCGTGAAAGCCCAGTTCGACGTTCGGCGCCAGGTTGGCGCGCAGCAGGCCGACCTTGGCCGTGACGTCGTCCGGCAGCATGTAGCCGGCCGAGTCGGTCACGTAGATGCAGGTGGCGCCGTAGGACTCGAACAGCTTGGCCTGCTCCAGGATTTTTTCCGGGCTGACCATGTGCGCCATCATCAAAAAACCGACCGCGTCCAGGTTCAGCTTGCGGGCCAGACCGATGTGTTGCTCGCCGCAATCAGCCTCGGTGCAGTGCGTGGCCACGCGGATGCAGGACACGCCAAGATCGGCCGCCATGCGCAGGCCGTCCACGGTGCCGATGCCCGGCACCAGCAGGCAGGACACCTTGGCCTGCTTCAGGTGCGGCACGGTCGCCTTCAGGTATTCCTCGTCCGTGTGCAGGCCGAAACCGTAGTTGATGGAGGTGCCATCCAGGCCGTCGCCGTGGGTGACCTCGATCATCGGCACACCGGCCTCGTCCAGCGCCGAGGCGATGGCGGTCATCTGTTCCAGCGTGATCTGCTGGCGCTTGGCGTGCATGCCGTCGCGCAGGCACATGTCGTGCAGGGTGACCTTGCGGCCTTTCAAGTCTTTCAGGGCCATGGCGATGTCCTCGGGTCAGGCGGCGGCGGTCTTGTACTGCGCCGGATTGAAGCTGCCGGCGATGATCTCTTCGGCGATCATCTCGGCCGTGCGGGTGCCGGCGGCGGTCATGATGTCCAGGTTGCCGGCGTACTTGGGCAGGTAGTCGCCGAGGCCCTCGACCTCGATGAAGATCGACACCCGGTTGCCATCAAAGACGATGTCGTGCAGCAGGCGGTAGCCGGGCACGTACTTCTGCACTTGCTCGATCATGTCCGTGACCGAGGCGCGGATGGCGTCCTGGTCGGGCACGGTCTCGGTCAGGCAGTGGATGGTGTCGCGCATGATCAGCGGCGGCTCGGCCGGGTTCAGGATGATGATGGCCTTGCCCTTGCGCGCGCCGCCAACCACCTCGATGGCCTTGGACGTGGTGCGGGTGAACTCGTCGATGTTCTTGCGCGTGCCGGGGCCGGCCGACTTGGACGCCACCGTGGCGACGATCTCGCCATACACCACCGGCTGCACGCGGCTGACCGCATAGACCATCGGGATGGTGGCCTGGCCGCCGCAGGTGACCATGTTCACGTTCATCTCGCGCTTGCCCAGATGATCCTTGATGTTCACCGGCGGCACGCAGAACGGGCCGATGGCGGCCGGCGTCAGGTCGATCATCACCACGCCGCGCGAGGTCAGCTTGTCCGAGTTTTCCTTGTGCACGTAGGCCGAGGTGGCGTCGAACGCAATCTGGATGTTGTCCTCGGCCAGGTGCGGCAGCAGGCCGTCGACGCCCTCGTGGGTGGTCTTCATGCCGGCCTCGCGCGCCTTGCGCAGGCCGTCGGAGTCGGGGTCGATGCCGACCATCCAGACCGGATTGAGCACCGGGCTGCGCTTTAGCTTGAACATGAGGTCGGTGCCGATGTTGCCCGACCCGATCAGGGCGCAGTTGATTTTCATGACGAATTTCCTCGGCAGGCCAGGAAGCGGCCGGAATGCCGTCGCCCGGCGGCGAGCGGCCCGGAAGGCACGGTCCGGACCTGCAATGGTACTTGGCCGCTGGCGTGGGCCACAAGGTATGCACTTTGCGCGATCCGAGGCTCGCAGCATACTGTTTGGCCCACAGCCTGCCGCTGTCTGCCACTGGAGCCACGCATGACCGACAACCCCTACCACTGCCGCCGATTCGAGGCTCAGATTGCCGTCGTCACCGGCGCTGCGCAGGGTATCGGCCGCGCCACCGCGCTGCGCCTGGCCGCCGAAGGCGCGCGGGTGATCGTGGCCGACCGCGCCGCGCCGCAGGCCGATGCGGTGCGGGACGAAATCCGCGCCGCCGGCGGGCAGGCCGAGGTGGTGCTGGCGGATCTGGAAACCTGGGCCGGCGCGCAGCAGCTCGCCGCGGGCGCGTTGGCCGCCTATGGGCACATCGACGTGCTGGTCAACAACGTCGGCGGCACCATCTGGGCGCGCCCGTACTGGGAGTACGCGCCCGAGGAAATCGAAAAGGAGGTCCAGCGCTCGCTGTGGCCGACGCTGTGGACCTGCCGCGCGGTGATTCCGCATCTGGTCGAGCGGCGCTCGGGCGCCATCGTGAACGTCGGCTCCACGGCCACGCGCGGCATTTATCGGGTGCCGTACACCGCCTGCAAGGGCGGCATCCACGCCATCACGGTGTCCCTGGCCTACGAGCTGGCCGAGTTTGGCGTGCGCGTGAACTGCATTGCCCCTGGCGGCACGGACGTCGGCCAGCGGGCGATTCCGCGCACCCCGGCGCCGCCCACCGAACGTGACCAACAGTGGATGAAGGGCGTGCTCGACCAAACCCTGCAGGACACCTTCATCAAGCGCTTTGCCACGCCCGAGGAACAGGCGGCGGCGATCTGCTTCCTGGCCGCGCCCGAGGCCTCGTACCTGACCGGCTACGTGCTGCCGGTCAGCGGCGGCACGCCGATCTGAAGCGCATCAGTCCTTGAGCGCCTCGCCCAGGCCGCGCCAGCGGTTGACCAGGTCGTGGCGGATGTCGAACAGGTCCAGCAGGCGCCCGACGGTGTGCGTCACCAGGTCGTCGAGCGACTTCAGTTCGGCGTAGAAGGCTGGCACCGGCGGGAAGATGATGCCGCCCATCAGCGTCACCGCCTCCATGTTGCGGATGTGCGCCAGGTTCAGCGGCGTCTCGCGGGTGACCAGCACCAGCCGGCGGCGCTGCTTGAGGATGACGTCGGCGGCGCGCGCGATCAGGTTGTCGGAATAGCCGTTTGCCACCGAGGCCAGCGTCTTCATCGAGCACGGCACGATGACCATGCCCTCGGTGATGAACGATCCGGAGGCGATGCTGGCGCCGATGTCCTTGACGTTGTGCACCACGTCGGCGACGGCCTCGAAGTCCGGCCGCTCGCGGCGCAGTTCCTGGCGGGCCGTCAGCACGGCGGCCGACGACATCACCAGGTGCGTTTCGATTTCGCCCAGGGCGCGCAGCTGGCGCAGCAGCTCGTAGGCGTAAATGGCGCCGGTGGCGCCGGTGACGCCGACGATCAGACGTTTTTTCATGCTTCCCCTCGCTTGCCGGCTGGCTATCGGCGCAATGCCTGGACGGCCCGCTCCAGCCCCTCGACGGTGAGCGGGTACATGCGGTCTTGCAGCAGCTCGCGCACCAGGCCGATGGACGGAATATAGCCCCAGTCGGCGGGCCGTTCGGGATTCAGCCATGCGGTCGATGGATAGGCCTCGACCAGCCGGCGCAGCCAGGTGGCGCCGGCCTCCTCGTTGCGATGTTCCACGCTGCCGCCGACGTGGGTGATCTCGTAGGGCGCCATGGACGCATCGCCGACGAAGATCACTTTCCAGTCGCGGCCGTACTTGCGCAGCACCTCCCAGGTAGAGAACCGCTCGGCGTGGCGGCGCGCGTTGCTGCGCCACAGGCGCTCGTAGACGCAGTTGTGGAAGTAGAAATATTCGAGGTGTTTGAATTCCGCCCGCGCGGCCGAGAACAAGCGCTCGCACAGCCGCACGTGCGGGTCCATGGAGCCGCCCACGTCCAGGAACAGCAGCACCTTGACCCGGTTGCGCAGCTCGGGTCGCAGGTGCAGGTCCAGATAGCCGCGCCGGGCGGTGCCGCGAATGGTGCCGTCGAGGTCCAGTTCTTCGGCCAGCCCCTCGCGCGCCAGCCGGCGCAGGCCCTTGAGCGCCACCTTGATGTTGCGCGTGCCCAGTTCAACCTGATCGTCGAGATCCCGGAACTGCCGCTGCTCCCACACCTTGGCGGCGCGCCGCTGGCCGCCTTCGCCACCGATGCGCACGCCCTCGGGGTGGTAGCCGCCGTGGCCGAACGGCGAGCTGCCACCGGTGCCGATCCACTTGCTGCCGCCCTGGTGGCGGCCTTTCTGCTCGGCGAGGCGCTGGCGCAGGGTTTCCAGTAGCGCCTCAAGGCTGCCGAGCGACTGCAGTCTGGCCTTTTCCTCGTCGGTGAGCAGCTTTTCGATTTCCTTGCGCAGCCAGTCCTCGGGGATGGCACCGCCCAGCTGCTCGAAGGCGATTTCGGCGCCGCGAAAATAGGCCGCGAACACGGTGTCGAAGCGGTCGTAGAACCTCTCGTCCTTGACCAGCGCGCAGCGGGCGAGGTGATAAAGCCCCTCGGCACTGCGCGGTGGCACGTCGCGCCCGAGCGCCTCCAGAAACGTCAGGTACTCGCGCACGCTGACCGGAATGCCGGTGGCGCGCAGCTGCTCCAGGAACGAGGTGAACACGGCGCGAGGTGCCCTGCCTCAGCGCCCCTCGCGCCGGTGCAGGAACACCAGCTTCTCGAACAGGTGCAGGTCCTGCTCGTTCTTCAAAAGCGCGCCGTACAGCGGCGGCAGGCTGGTCTTGATGTCCGCGCTGCGCAGCGTCTCGGCCGGGATGTCCTCGGCCAGCAGCAGCTTGATCCAGTCCAGCAGCTCGGAGGTCGACGGTCGCTTGCTCAGGCCCGGCGTGTCGCGCAGCTCGAAGAAGGTGCCCAGCGCCGCCGCCAGCAGCTCGCGCTTGAGACCCGGGAAATGCGTCTCGACGATGCGGCCCATCGTGTCTGCATCCGGAAAGCGGATGTAATGGAAAAAGCAGCGCCGCAGGAAGGCGTCCGGCAGGTCCTTTTCGTTGTTGGAGGTGATGATGACGATCGGCCGCCGCTGGGCGCGCACCGTCTGCTGCGTCTCGTAGACGTGGAACTCCATGCGGTCGAGCTCCAGCAGCAGGTCGTTCGGGAACTCGATGTCGGCCTTGTCGACCTCGTCGATCAGCAGCACCGGTGTGTCGTCGGCCTCGAAGGCCTGCCACAGCTTGCCCTTGACGATGTAGTTGCCGATGTCGTGCACGCGGGCGTCGCCCAGCTGCGAGTCACGCAAGCGCGCCACCGCGTCGTACTCGTACAGACCCTGCTGCGCCTTGGTGGTCGACTTGATGTGCCACTCGATCAGCGGCTTGCCCAGCGCGCGGGCCACTTCCACCGCCAGCATGGACTTGCCGGTACCCGGCTCGCCCTTGATCAGCAGGGGCCTTTCCAGCGTGATGGCGGCGTTGACCGCCAGCGTCAGGTCGTCGGTGGCGACGTAGCGGTCGGTGCCGGTGAAGCGGTCGGTCATGGCGCGGTCTCAGACTGGGCGTGGCGCAAGCGGATGGTCGTGCAGGCCAATGATGACCCGTCCTGGCGCACGTTCAAAGCCCGCCAGTTGCCGCGGCCTAGGCTACGCGGTGCGGCCGACCCCTGAGCAGCCGAGTCGGCCCGGCCTGAAGACGCCTACTCCAGATACGCATCCTGCGTCTTGATGACGCGGTAGACCGTCTCGAGCACCGGCACCTGCAGGCCAAGCTCGGCCGCCTTGTCCAGGAAGGGCTTGAGCAGGAAGTCGACCTCGGTTTTCTTGCCGCGGATGACGTCCTCGTGCATGGAGGTGCGCCCGCGCATGCCCTGCTGCTTGAGGCGCTCGCCAAGCTTCATCATCAGCGCCACGCCGCCCTCGAAGTCGAGCTCGTTCAGTTCCTTGAACTGCGACATGGGCGCGTAGAAATTCTGTGGCGTGTAGCCCATGGCGCCGTACACGCGCAGCATGTCCTTGGCCAGGGCCACGTAGTGTTCGGCGCCCTGGCGGATCAGCAGGCCGTCCTGGAAGTACAGGCGCAGGCCGAGCGTGGACACCGACCAGCCGGACGCGGTGCCGATCTGCACCAGTTTTTCCCACAGCACCTGCATGATGTTGGGGACCGATTTGGCCACCAGGCCGGCGCGGGTGAAGGCCTCGGCCAGCGCATCGGTACGGGCGCTGGTGCCGCCGTCGAGCTCGCCGAACCAGGCCGTGATGGGCGTCGTGAGCGGGTTGCTGACCACGCCCGGCTCGTGCAGCGTGCCGCCCTCGATGGTGGAGGCGCCGACCACCTTGTCGCGACCGGCCCACTGGCGCAGGCGCTCTTCCTTGCCGATGCCGTTCTGCAGCGAGAACACGTTCTTGCAGCGGGCTTTCAGGCCCTCGGCCTGGGCCAGCGCGGTTTCGGTGTCCTTGCCCTTGACCAGGATGATCAGGTGGTCGAATTCACCCGCCGCCTCGTCGGGGCTGGTGACGGCGCTGAGGTTCTCGCGCACCAGATGCTCGCCGCGCACGCCGCTGATCTTCAGGCCCTTGCTGTTGATCGCCTCGGCATGGGCCGGGCGGCAGATGAGGGTGACGTCCTCGCCGGCCTTGGCGAGGTAACCGCCGATGACGGAACCCAGACCGCCGGCACCCAGAATGACAAAACGCATGGTTCTTCCTTAGGTTCGAAGGGGGAAAAATCAGGCCTTGCGCCGCCGGCGCAGCAGAACCACCAGCAGTACCAGCACGGCGATGGCCGGCAGGATGAGCGTGAACAGCTTCGGGCGGATGCCGAACAGCCATATCTGCTCCAGCGTCGGCGCGTGCGCATAGGCACCGCCAGGGTGTTCCGGCGGAACCTGGTCGGCCGGCGTGCTGCGGATGTACTCGACCAGGCGCGTGAGTTCCTCGTCTGTGACGTCGGTCGGGCGCAGCGGCGGCATGCCCAGCAGGCCATTGCGCACCACGTGGGCGATGTACTCGCCCGGCAGGTCCTGGCGGTTCAGGATCACCGACTGCGCCTCGCCCTTGGTCTGGCTCAGCTTCAGTGCCCCGGGGTGAGCGGGGCCGGGGGCGTGGCAGGCGCGGCAGAACAGCACGAACAGCTCCTCGCCGCTGCGCTCGCCGACCGGCGTGGTGGCATCGGCGACCGGGCTAGTTGCGGCATCGGCTGCCGGGGCATCGCTTGCGCCATGTGCGAATGGCAGGCTGCCGGCCAGGCCCAGCAACACGGCGGCGACAAGGCGCAGGGTGTTTTTTTGAACGGTCATAGCTGCGCCTCAGGTACGGGGGCCGGTCCAGTTGGACGGCCAGATGCCGGACTTGCCCGGCGACAGGATGCCGTTCGGATCCAGGGCGTCCTTGATGACCTGGTTCACCTTGCGCAGGGCGCCGCCCTGGCCGTCGTACATGTCGGCGATGATGTCCATGTAGGTGAGGTTGGCCTTCAGCTCGCCGTAGCCGTGCTTCTTGGCGATGGCCACCAGCTCGCGCGAGCAGGCATCGGCACGCTGGCGGGCGTCCTCGTCGCGCGGGTCGAACATGATCATGACCAGCGTGATCATGGTGCGGAACATGGCCACTTCTTCGCAGATCATGTCGAAGCCGTGGCGGTTGAGCAGTTCCTTGAAGGTGTTGAACATCTCCCAGGCGTTCTTGCCGGTCATGGCCGCCATCGGAGTGAAGTTCAGGTGCCCGCCGCCGGCCCAGTTGACCAGGTTGAACTCGGTCATGTTCGGCTCGCCGCGCATCAGCTTCTCGCGGTAGTTCCAGCCGGCGTCATCGGCCGGCCGGTCGCCTTGCAAATAGACCTTGGCACCGGGAATGCTGGTCAGGGCGTGCTGCACCATCTGCCAGGTCATCTCGACGTTCTCGGGCAGGCCGTACAGGGCGCCGTACAGGTTCCACATGCCAAGGTCCAGTTCCTTGGCCACCTCGCGCCAGCGCTCGTCGGGGATGATGCCCGGCTTGTCCCACAGCTGCTTGCGCAGGCGCTGCACCGAGGCGCTGTAGGAGATGTGCTCGATCACGGCGCCGTTTTGGATGATCATGTTCATCTTCAGCGGGCGCAGGATGTCCATCAGCGGGCCGATGTCTTCCTCTTTCTCGTAAGTGACCATGAACGGCTTGTAGGCCGGCGGGACCGGCATCAGCCAGAAGCCCATCTTGGTGACGATGCCGAAGTTGCCCTGCGAGAACATGCCGTCCACGTAAGGCCCAAAGCCGTACTTGAACAGCTGCCAGCTGGTGTTGCCGGGCATGGCGCCCATGCCGGTGCGCAGCAGCTGGCCGTCGGCCAGCAGCACCTCCATGCCGCAGGAGAACAGGAAGTGGTCGGCATACGGGGTGTAGCCGGCGCCGTGTTCGAGCGCGTTGCCGATCACCCCGCCCCAGCCGGGCGCGGCGCAGTCGATCCACAGCTTGTAGCCCTTCTCCTGCAGGTGCTGGTAGAGCTGGAAATACGACACGCCCGGCTCGACCAGGCAGTAGCCGGATTCCTCGTTTACTTCGAGGATGCGGTTCATGCGCTTCAGGTCCAGCACCAGATAGCCGGCCTGCTTGGGGGCCGGGCCGCCGTAGGCAAAGTTCTTGCCGTTGCCGTAGGTCCACAGCGGTAGCTTGTACTGGTTGGCCACCTGCAGCACGGCCTGTACCTCGGCCACCGAGGCGGCCGAGATGGCAGCGGATGGCATGCGCGTTTCCGGCGGCACCGCCGACATGTGGTCCAGATAGGGCTGCAAATCCCCCTCCGGGTCCGTGAAGACCCAGGCCGCGCCCACGATCTTGCGGATTTCCGCCAGGGCGGCCTGGAAATCCTCGCGCGCTACGCCGTGCGGCAGGTACTCGGGCATCGATTTCTCCTTGCGGTGGCCTTAAGGCCACGGGTATTGCGTTGTTCGTGGGATTCGGCGGATCAGTCGGCCAGCACCGGCGCCATCAGGCGCAGCCACTCGCGATACTGGCCGTGCAGCAGCACTTCATCCTGGAAATCCGGGCCGCTCATGTGGGCGTCCATGCCGACCGCCGCGGACTCCTCGTCACCGCCGGCGCGCACCTGTGCGAAGCCGCGGTCGTAGCCCAGCTGCCAGGGCACCAAGCGGCCCTGCAGACCGTCGTGGCAGGCCTCGAAGGTGGCCAGGTCGTCCGGTGTGGCCAGGCCGGTGGCATTGTAGAAGTCCTCGAACTGGCGGATGCGCCGGGTGCGCACCTCCGGGCTGTCCTCGCGCGCGGCAAGCGCGAAGCTCTCGACCTTGGTGAAGTCCACCGACACCGGCTTGATGACGCGAATCTGCGTGGCCGCGTGGTCCATCAGCAGCAGGTTCGGGAAGATCAGCAGATTGCGCAGGCGCCCGACCACCCACTCGGCATGCGCGGCGCCGTGGCGCTGGGCGATCTGTTCGCGCCGGCCCCACACCGGGCGGTTCTGCGGCTGGCCGAAGCTACCCCACATCAGGGTGTGGCCGTGGCCAAAGTCGTACCAGCCGCTTTTGAGCTTGAGCAGGTCGTCGCCGCCGAAGCTGCGCTGCACGCCGCCGGCTGCGGCCTTCTCGGCCCGGCGCTGCGCGTCGCGCTTCATGATGCCGACGTAGTTGGCGTGCACGGCGGTGAAGTGGTAGCCGTCGATGCCGTTTTCCGGCTGCAGCTTCCAGTTGCCGCGGTGGGTGTAGGTGGACCAGCCGCGCAGCACCTCGAGCGGGCTCTCGGACTGGTCCATGACGAAATCGATGGCCTTGGCGGCGCCGCCCAGGTGCTCGGCCAGCGTCGGCACGTCCGGGTTCAGGGAGCCGAACACCAGGCCGCGATACACCGCCAGCTTCGGGATGGTCTTCAGGTCATGCGACTGCTGCTCGAAAGCCGGCGGATAGGCGCCGCTGGCGTGGTCCTTGATGTCGACGTTCTTGCCGGCGGTGTCGTATACCCAGCCGTGATACGGGCAGGTCAGGAACTGCTGGTTGCCCTTGCGCGTGCGGCACAGGGTGGCGCCACGATGCGCACAGGCATTGACGAAGCCATGCACTTGGCCATCCTTGCCGCGCGTGATGACCACCGGCTGGCGGCCCATCTCGGTGGTGAAGAAATCGCCCGGATTGGGCACCTGCCCCTCATGGCACAGGAATATCCAGGTGTTCTCGAAGATGTACTTCATCTCCAGCTCGAACAGCTCGGCCTCGTTGAACAGGCGCCGGCTGACCAGGAAGGTGCCGTCCTGCGGCTGGTCCACGACCAGTTCGCGCGGATCGAGAAAGGGATGAGCTTCGATGGGCTTGTTCATGGTGCAACCTCCGGTGGGGGCGGGCGGCTCAGCGCGATCCGGTCAGCAGCTGGTGCCAGCGCCGGTAGAAGCTGTGGAAGATGTTCTCGTCGGACCAGTTCGGGCCGGTCGTGTGGGGCGTCGCGCCGATGCTGCGGGCGGCGTCATCGGCGCCCTGGATGAGCCGCCCCAGGCCCCGGTCCAGGTGCTGCTCGGTGCCGGCCAGGCCCTGATTGCCGGCCTGGCAGGCTTCGAACTCGCGCAGGTCGTCCGGCGTGGCCATGCCGGTGGCGTTGAAGAAGTCCTCGTACTGGCGGATGCGCCGGTTGCGTGCCTGGGCGCTCTCGCCCCGGGGCGCGATGCCGAAGATGGTGACTTCCGTCTTGTCCACGGCCAGCGGCCGGAACACGCGAATCTGGGTCGAGGTCTGGTCCATCAGGAACACGTTCGGAAACAGGCCCAGGTTGCGGCTGCAGTCGATCATCCAGTGCGCCTTGACCGGGCCGACGCGCTGCTCGAGTTCGTCGCGGCGTTGCGCCAGCGGCCGGTCCTTGGCGCCCGGTACCTCGCCCCACAGCAGCGTGTGTCCGCCGCCCAGATCGTAGGCGCCACTGGTCATCTTGCTGATGTCGCCGCCGCCGACGATGGCCTTGACCTTGTCTTCCCGCGCCATCGCCATGCGCCGCTGGACCATGGCCACGTAGTTGGCGTGCACGCTGGTGACGTGGTAGCCGTCGACGCCGTTTTCGGCCTGCAGCTTCCAGTTGGCGTTGAAGGTATAGGTCGAGCTGCCGCGCAGTACCTCGAGACCGTCCGGCGACTGCTCGGCCATCAGATCGATGAACGGCATCGCCGCCCCCAGATGCTCGGCGAGCGTCGGCACCTGCGCTGACAGCGAGCCGAACACGAAGCCGCGGTAGGTGTCGAGCTTGGGGATGGCCTTCAGGTCATGCGACTGCTGTTCGAAGGCCGGCGGATAGGCGCCGCTGGCGTGGTCCTTGATGTCGACGTTCTTGCCGGCGGTGTCGTAGACCCAGCCGTGATACGGGCAGGTCAGGAACTGCTGGTTGCCCTTGCGGGTGCGGCACAGGGTGGCGCCCCGATGCGCGCAGGCGTTCACGAAGCCATGCACCTGGCCGTCCTTGCCGCGCGTGATGACCACCGGCTGGCGGCCCATGTGGGTGGCGAAGAAGTCGCCCGGGTTCGGGATCTGGCTTTCGTGGCACAGGTACAGCCAGCTGCCCTCGAAGATGTGTTTCATCTCCAGCTCGAATAGCTCCGGATCGAGGTACACGTCGCGGTTGACGGCGAAAACGCCCTCGCCGATGCGATCATCCAGCAGCATGTTGAACTGTTCGATTTTCATGAGTTGCTCTCCTCCTGGTGGGGGCAGGTGACCCGCCCGGCGCCGTCTATGCGGCGCTCGGCACGGGTGTGTCGGAAATCCAGTCCGGCCAGCCGGCGGCGCGGTTGGCGGCAATGGCCAGCTCCCGTTCGCGGGCGCTGGCGTGGTGGGTGTCCCAGTGTTCCAGCAGCGGGCGGCCGATCAGCCGTTCCCACAGCGGGGGAATGAGCGCCAGCACGAAGCAGGTCACGGCGCTGGGCATCTGCGGGGCGTTGGGGCGGGGCGTCAGCCGCCAGTAGGGGCGGTCCGGGTCAACGTGGTGCTGCGAGTGGGTCACGATCTCGAAGGTCAGCGCCCGACCCAGCGGCGTCAGGTGGTTCCAGGCGTGGCGATCCTCGATCGGCGTGCCCGGCTCGCGCAGCAGGCCGTAGTGCTGGATGTAGCTGAAGATTTCCAGGATGAACAGGCCCATGGCCGACACCAGCATCAGCAGCAGCATGCCGGTGAGGCCGGTGGCCAGATAAAAGCCGCCCAGCAGCAGCAGGTACATGCCGACGCCGCGCAGGATCAGGTTCTGTGGCGACCAGAAGCTCAGGCCCAGGCGCTTCAGGCGCGTCATCTCGATCTGCCACGAGCGCCGGTGCTGGCGGTATGCGGCACGCACGACGAAGCGGTACACGTTCTCGCCGCGAAACGGCGTCTCGGTGTCGTCCGCCGTGTCGGTTTCGATGTGATGCACGTGCACATGCGCCAGCGCGCTGTAGCCGGAGGCGAAGATCGTGCCCAGCACGCTGCCGACGAACTTGCCCGCGGCACTGTGGCGATGAAACATCTCGTGCGCCGCCGGCAGGCCGCCCAGCGCCGTCATGAAGGCCACCGACACCGCGGCGCCGAAGTAATCGAGCGGCGCCAGATCCGCGTTGGCCGTGCCGATGCGCCAGGCGAACACCACCCACAGCAGTGCCACCGGCACCACCTGGAAGTACAGGATCACGTCCGCCAGCAGCGGATGGGCGCCCCGGCGCATGCCGTGATCCTTGCCCAGCAGCGGGTCGGTCACCGCCACCACCAGGAAGGCGGCAAAGCCTAGCCACACCCAGTGCCCGCCCAGCCACAGGCCGAGAATGCCGCTGGCCACCAGCAGTGCCGGTGACATGTAACGCAAGTAATCGAGTCTGGTCATCGTCGTTCCCTGTCAATGTCCAGTCGGCAGGGCCGGCGGCCTCAGCGCGCCACCGGCGGAATCACCACGCCGAACCGTTCCGGGTGGCTGGGGTCGATCTGGAACACCTTGCGGCGCTTGGCCGGATCGATCGACAGCGCCGGTTCCGTGTCGCGCCAGGTAAAGCAGCAGGCGGTGCAGTAGTGCACGGTCCAGATCACCTGGCCGTTTTCCTTGCCCTGGTATTCGACGCGGTTCTTGTCGCCGCCGCAGCGGGGGCAGTTCAGGGCCATGTCAGTTACCTCCCTGCAGGGCACGGATGCGGGCGGCCAGGGCATCGATGGCCGGGCCGGATGGCGGGCTGACGATTTCCACGTCGCCGCCGATCGGGTCGGGCGGCATGTGCGTGGTGGCGTCGATGATCAGGTGATGGCCCTTGCCGGGCGTGACCGCGGCCGGGTCGATCATGATCATGGCCATGTCGTTCAGGACCATGATGTCGCTGGCGCGGGTGCGCACCGACAGCGCCCACATCACCTGGTTCAGGTCGAACGGATCGACGTCGGCATCGACCATGATCAGGTTCTTCAGATACATCAGCCCGTGCGGCGTCGACAGCGCGCGCAGCGCCACGCTCTTGGCAAAACCTGCGAAGCGGTTCTTGACCGCGATGATGCCGGTCAGGCCGTGCTGGTAGAGCGCGTTGACGGCCACCACTTCGGGGAATTCTTTCTTGAGCACGGCGTAGATCGGCGCCGAAGTGTTCAGCCCGATCAGCGTGTCGTGCTCGGTCCAGCCGCGGCCGATGTAGATGTTCTCGAAGATCGGGTTCTTGCGGTGCGAGACGGCCGTGACCTTGAACACCGGCGCCCGGCGCACGCCGCTGTAGGAGCCCGGGAACTCGCCAAAGGGCCCCTCGAACTCGCGCCGGCCGTGGATGTACTCGGCCTCGATGACGATCTCGGCATGCGCCTGAATGTCCAGACCATTGCCCGATTCGGTCAGCTCGATCGGCGAGCCCATCATGGCCGAGGCGTAGGCGTACTCGGACTCGTCGTAGCCGATGGGTGTGGCGGCAAACATGGCCATGGCCGGGTGGTTGCCCAGCATGACGGCGATCTTGAGCGGCTTGCCGGTTTCCTCGGCCGCCTGCATGTGCCGGCCCATGTCGTGGATCGGCACGCTCATCAGCGTGAACTCGTCCGGCCCATGCGGCTGGATGCGGTATATGCCGACGTTCTGCTTGCCGAAGTTGTCCGGGTCCAGCGGATCGCGGCTGACCACGTTGGCCTTGCCGATGTAATAGCCGCCATCGAAGTCGTTGATGCGGTACAGCGGCAGGATGTCGTACAGGTTGATGTCGCGCTCGATGCGCACCTCGTGCACCGGCGCCTGGTCCGGCTTGACGCGCGGCAGCTGCGCTTTCTCCGATCCCCAGCGGCTGATGATGTCGTAAAACATTGTCTTGATGGTGGTGTTCTTCGGGTGCCCGAGCAGCACCGCCAGATTCGCCCAGCTGCCGTGCACGCCGGTCACCAGGCGCTTGCCCGGGTAGCCGCGGATCTTGTCGAACAGGATGGCCGGTGCGCCGGGCACGTCCTGCCCGGAGGCGACGCAGATCTCGCGGATGTCCGGCTCCGGCATCACCGGGTCAGGCCAGGTGATGCACTGGTCGTGGCTGGCGAGCAGGTCCAGGAAGTCGCGCAGCGAGCGCACCGAACTGGCCAGCTTGATCGGCAGGTCGGAGTATGTGTTCATGGCGTGTCGCCTCCGGTGTCGGGTCCGTGTGAACTCAGTGGTGGCCGGGCGCGTCGGTCGGCAGCTGGATGGTCACCCACTTCCATTCGGTCATGGCGTCGAGGTCACAGTCCGTGCCTTCGCGGCCGACGCCGCTCTGACCGACGCCGCCGAACGGCACGTGCGGCTCGTCGTACAGGCTCGGGGCATTGATGTGCACCATGCCGGTGTGGATGCCGGACGCGGCCGTCAGCGCGCTGTTGATGTTGCTGGTGTAGATGGCTGCCGACAGGCCATAGGGCGTGTCGTTGGCCATGGCGAGGGCTTCTTCCAGCGTGTCGAACGGATACAGCGACGTGACCGGGCCGAAGGTCTCTTCGTAGAACAGCGTCATGGCGGGCGTGACGTCTGTCAGCACCGTCGGGGCGCACTGAAAGCCGCTGAACGTGCCGCCGGCCAGCACGCGCGCGCCCTTGGCGGTGGCATCCTCGATGTGCGTCTTGACGCGGCTGCGCTGGCGGCCGGAAATGATCGGCCCCAGCGTGGTGCCCGGATCGCGCAGGTCGCCGCCCTTCAGGCCCGCTGCCGCACCGGCCAGGGCCTGCGCGAAGCGATCGAAGATGCCGCGCTGCACCAGGATGCGGGACGAAGCCATGCACGCCTGACCCTGGTAGAAGAACGTACCCATGGCCGCGGCGCGCACGGCGCCGGCCAGATCCGCATCGTCCATGACGATCAGCGGGCTCTTGCCGCCCAGCTCCAGGGTGAACTTCTTCAGCTGCTTGGCGCAGATTTCTGCGATGTGCCGGCCGACCACCGACGAGCCGGTGAAGGTGACCGACTTGACCAGCGGGTGGCCGGTCAGGGCATCGCCGATCAGCGCGCCGTTGCCCAGCACCACGTTGAAGCTGCCGGCCGGAAAACCGGCCTCGTGATAAAGCTGCGCCACCCGCAGCGACAGCCGCGGCGCGTGCTCGGAGGGCAGGTTCACGAAGGTGTTGCCGCAGGCCAGCGCCATCGCCGACTGCTTGATGACCTTGATCATCGGCACGTTGAACGGCGTGATTCCGGCCACCACGCCCAGCGGCTCGCGCAGTGACAGGCTCCAGCGGTCGGCCGAATCGGACGGCAGGGTCTGCCCGGTGATGCGCCGCGGCACGCCGGCGGCGGCGCGCAGCATGCCGATGGCGAATTGCACCTCGAAGCCTGCTTTCATCAACGGCGAGCCGACCTCGTCGATGAGGATGTCGATGAAGTCCTGGCGGTCGCGTTCCAGCAGCGCGGCGGCCTTTTGCAGCAGCGCCTCGCGGTCCTTGGCCAGCAGCTTGCGAAAGGCCGGAAAGGCCTGCGCGGCGGCCTGCACGGCGCGCTCGACGTCCGCCGCGTTGCCGTCGGCGGCGCGGGCGTAGATCGAGTCGTCCAGCGGATTCAGGTCGTCGAAATACTGGCCGCCAGCCGGCGGCACGGCGGCGCCGCCGATCCAATGGTCCAGCGTGACGGGGGTGGTCGATTGCGGGGCGTTCATGCGAGATCCTTGTCGTGCTCAGGGTTGGCGCAGGTAGGTGATGAGGGCGTCCAGTTCCTCATCGGTGATGTCGGTCGGGCGCAGGGGTGCCATCTCGATCAGGCCGCGGCGCACCACGTGCTTGACATAGGCGGGGTCCAGATCCTGGCGGCCCTTGAGCGGCGCCTTGTCCCAGCCGAGGCGGTCCGCCAGCACGCGCGTGCCGGGGCCTTCGGTGCCGGGCTTGTGGCAGCCCTCGCAGAACAGGGCCCAGGATTTCTCGCCGCTGCGCGGCCGGGCGTCGATGCCGTCGGGGGTGGGCTCGGTGGCCATCGCACCGCAGCTGGCTGCCAGCAGGATCAGTCCGAGTGTGCGCCGCATCAGGCTTTCTCCTCACGCATGTGTTTGGGCCAGATACCCATCTTGCCGGGCGCCAGGATGCCGTTCGGGTCCAGCGCGTCCTTGAGCTTGTGGTGCAGCTTCCACAGGGCGCCGTCGTTCCAGTTGTAGGTGCCGGCGATCCTGTCCATGAAGGCCAGATGCGTGCGGTACTCGCCGTAGCCGGCCTTGGCCGCGTCGTCGATCAGCATGCCGAACAGCTCGCGGGCGCGGCGGCGCTGGTCGGCGTCCGAACGGTCGAAGGTGAGCGAGAACACGTGATGCATGTCCCGCCAGCCGACCGCGAACTCGCCGATGTAGTCGAAGTCGTACTCGTGCGCGCGGTTCTTGATCAGCTCGTACTGCTTGACCGCGTCATCGCCGCGGGTCGGCGAGATCGGTGAGAAGTCGACATGCGCGCCGGCGCCGCCGACCCAGTTGGTCATGTTGAACTCGGTCATGTTCGGAATGCCGCGCATGAGTTTCACGCGGTAGTCCCAGGACGGGTCGCCCTTGCGGTCCTCGTCGAAATAGAACTTGGCGCCCGGAATGCCGCCCAGGGCCTCGCGCACCACCTTGAAGGTGTTGTCCATCATCGGCTTGGGGCCGTACAGGGCGGCGTAGAAGTTCCACATGCCCAGCTTGTGGTCGGACATGATTTTCTTCAGCGCGCTGTCGGGCAGGCGCTTTTTCGGATCGCCGTACTGGGCGCGCGTGGTCTTGATCGACGCCTCCCACAGCAGGCCGACCGTGAAGGCGCCGTTCGGGATCAGCATGTTCACCTTGAGCGGGCGCACCGCCTCGGTGATCGCGTGCAGGTCTTCCTCGCGCTCGTAGGTGACCATGAACGGCATGTAGCCCGGCGGCTCGGGCATCAGCCACATGCCCATCTTGGTGACGATGCCGAAGTTCGACTGGGTGAAGATGCCGTCCAGCACTGGGCCGAAGCCGTACTGGAACAGCTGCCAGCACTGCGTGCCGGGCAGCGAGCCCTGACCCGTGCGCAGCACCGTGCCGTCGGCCAGCACCACCTCCATGCCGCAGTGCATCATGTAGTGGTCGCCGTAGGGCGTATAGCCGACGCCGTGCTCCAGCGTGTTGCCCAGCACGCTGCCCCAGCCGGGCGCGGCCGGGTCGATCCACAGCTTGTAGCCCTTTTTCTGGATGTACTCGTACAGCTGGAAGTAGGTGACGCCCGGTTCCACCAGCGCGTAGCCGAACTCCTCGTTGACTTCGAGGATGCGGTTCATGCGTTTCAAGTCCAGCACCACGTGGCCGGCCTTGCGCGGCGCCGGCCCGCCGTAGGCAAAGTTCTTGCCGCTGGAGATGGTCCACAGCGGCACGCGGTGATCGTTGGCGATCTTCAGGATTTTCTGGATCTGCTCGACGCCGTCCGGGGCGACCACGGCCGAGGGCAGGAACACGTCATCCTCTTCCGGGGAGAAGGCATCACGGTAGCTGCGCAGCGCCGGGCCGTCTTCCGACACCACCCACTGCTTGCCGACCACGGCGCGCATTTCCTCCACCGCCTGAAAGAACTGTTGCGGGGTCAGCCAATCGGGCAGCGTGGGCATGTCGGGTTTCTCCTTAGTTGAAACGGGGTGCGGACGGCTGCGGTGCGGGATCAGGCGCGCATCGGCGCAAGCAGCCAGGTCACCATCTGGCCAGGCTTGCGCGCCGGGTGGCGGGCAGTGCAGCTGACCGCCTGGGTTGCGATGCATTCCCGGTCTGCCGGCAGGCCCGCCAGGGTGCGGCCGAGCGCGTGCGGCCAGGCATCGGCGCTGCGCTCGAGCAGCGTGGCCAGGTCGCCCAGCCAGGCGTCGTCGCCGCGCAGGCGGTGGCGCAGGCGGTCATTGCCGAGGTAGTCATGCTCGCCGTGGAAGGCCAGTCCGTAGCCGTGCGGCGCCGCGACCTGCCGGGCGATCATGAGCGCCGTCGGCGTGGTCAGGCCCAGTACCGCCCGCCCGGCGGCCGTGGCATCGGCCACCACGCCAAGCACGGCGCCCGGATCCGCGCCGACACCATGGCTGCGGTACGCGCGCTGGGAGACGGCAGTCAGGAAGGCGTCGCCGTCCGCATGGCGGGTATCGCACACGGCCTCGAACGGCTGCCCGGTCGGCGCTGCGCGTGGACGCACCACCGCGCCTGAGGCTGGAACCAGCGACGCCAGGCCGGCAAGACTGCCACCCCGCAGGAACGCGCGACGCGAAACCATGGACTCTCCCTCCTCGTGGGCAACGACGTGCGTGCGCGGCAATCCCTGCGAGCACGCTGACCCGGCATCTTAGCCTTGCCCAAACGGGCGGGCAAACGCCCGTTCTGGCCGATGCTGGCCAAAGGCCGCGTGCTGGTTAGAATGCCTCGACCGATCGGCCGGTAAATGCGGGCCCCGGCGGGGGAATTCGCGGCAGCCACAGCAGGAGAAGGACGATGAGCGTACATGCGGTCGAGAAGGTGTTCTGGGAGTTCGGCAACAAGCCGGCGCGTATCGACGCGTTTCGCCGCGATCCCGACACGTACTTGAAGAACTACGCGCTGACCGACCAGGAGCGGGCGATGATCCGCACGGTCGACCTGAAGGCGCTGCAGGCGCACGGCGTCAGTTCGCTGCTGACGTTGATGGTCTGGCCGCTGCTGAAAGGTTCGGACGAAATGCCATTCGATTATCTTGTGCACATGAATGACGGCAAGCTGCCGGACATGGGCATGACCGGCTTCAAGGCGATCGGCCTGAAGGGCTATATTCGCTTTCGCCAGCTGCGGGCGGCGATCAGGCGCGCCTTGCGTGGCGGCGGCCCGGCCAAGGTCGGCGCCTGATACATCGATAAACACGGCATGGCGGCCGCGCCGCCGGCATCACGCGACAGTCCCCAGGAGGAGACGCACATGGCAAGCATCGTCGGCGGATTCTGCGTACCCCACGACCCGGCCATCACGGCCTTTCCCGAAGTCGCCAACAAGCGCCAGGCGGCCAACATCATGGCCGGCTTCGCGCGGGTGGCCCGGCGCGTCGCCGAACTGCAGGCGGATACGGCCATCGTGATCGGTGACGATCATTTCGCGCTGTTCGGGCCGCACTGCCTGCCAAGCTTCCTGATCGGCATCGGTGACGTCGAGGGGCCGGAAGAGAACTGGATGCACATCGATCGCTATCCGGTGCCCAACAATGTGCCGCTGGCCGAGCACATCATGAACTACGGTTTCGACCACGGTTTCGACTGGTGCGTCGCCAAGTCGCTGGTGCTGGATCACGGCACCATGATCCCGGTGCATCTTGCGGTTACCCCCAACCCGGGCGTGCGGACCATACCTATATATACCGCCGCAGCCGTGACGCCCTTGCTGCGCATGAAGCGCGCCCTGGCGCTGGGGCGGATGATCGGCGATGCGGTGGCGGCCTTCCCCGGCGACGAGCGGGTGGTGGTGATGGGCTGCGGCGGCATCAGCCACCGCGTGGGCACCTCCGACATGGGGCGGGTGGATCAGGCCTTCGACCAGATGATTCTCGACATGGTCGTGCGCGGCGATGTCGAGGCGATGTCCGAGCTGGACGATGCCTACGTGTTGCGCGAGGGCGGCAACGGCGCCTTCGAGATCCGCAACTGGATCGTCGCCATGGCCGCCATGCCGCGCTTTCGCGGCGAGGTGATCTGCTACGAGCCGGTGCCGGAGTGGATCACCGGCCTGGGTCTGGCCGAACTGAAACCGGCCGCCTGAACCGTCCCGCCGATCGTAACCGTCCAATTCGAAACCATGAACGCACCACACGCCTCGTCTCCCGTCTGGCCGCACAGCGCAGTCACGCAGGTTCCCTACGCGCTGTACACCGACCCCGGCATCTATGCCCTGGAGCAGGAGCGCCTGTTCCGCGGCCCGACCTGGAACTTCCTTGGCCTGGCCGAGGAGGTGCCAAACGCCGGGGACTTCAAGACCAACTTTGTCGGCGACACGCCGGTGGTGCTCAGCCGCGATGTCGACGGCAGCCTGCATGCCTGGGTCAACCGCTGCGCCCATCGCGGCGCCCTGGTGTGCCGGGAACTGCGCGGCCACAGCGCATCCGGCACGCACACCTGCGTCTACCACCAATGGGCCTACGACAACCGGGGCGATCTGGTCGGCGTGCCGTTTCGCAGGGGCCTGGGCGGCAAGGGTGGTTATCCGGCCGACTTCGACATGGCAAAGCACGGCCTGCAACGACTGCGCGTCGAGTGCGTCGAGTCGATGGTGTTCGCCACCTTCGACGACCAAGCCGAGCCGCTGCACGACTACCTGGGGCCGGTCATGCTGGCCAATATCCGGCGCGTGCTGGGGCGGCCGATCGAGGTGCTGGGCACCGCCCGCCAGCACATGCGCGGCAACTGGAAGCTGTACGCCGAGAACACCCGCGACAGCTACCACGGCGCCCTGCTGCATCTGTTCTATCCGACCTTCGGCATCTACCGCCCGGCGCAGGACAGCGCGGCGGTGATGGACCAGGGCCACCGTTTCCACAACCTGTTCCAGATCATGACATCGGGCAGCGGCGGGGACGTTTCCGAGTACCAGAACAAGGGCATGCGGGCCATGCCGGCCGCCGACAGCCTGGCCGACAGCCGCGTCATCGAGTTCAAGGACGACTACGCCGACGGTATCTCGCTGACCATCCAGTCGCTGTTCCCGAACGTGGTGCTGCAGCAGATCCAGAACACGCTGGCCACGCGCCAGATCGTCACCCGCGGTATCGCCGACACCGAGGTGGTATGGACCTTCTTCGGCTACGCCGGGGAAAGCGCCGAAATCCGTGCGCACCGCCTGCGCAACATCAACCTGGTCGGCCCGGCCGGTTTCATATCGATGGAAGACGGCGAGGCGGTCCAGATCGTGCAGCAGGGCCTGGCCGGGGTCGAAGCCGGCGCCGCTTCGGTGCTCTCCATGGGCGGCGACAGCGACGCGGACCTGGATCGGCTCGGCATGGACGAGAACTCGATCCGTGGCTTCTGGCGCGGCTACCGGCAATTCATGCAGCTGTGATCAGGCCCGCCGCCAGGTCACGGCGAATGAGAACCGCTTGCGGCATAATCGACACCCCCTGGCGGGCCTGGACTGGCCCACTGCGTCAACACGGAGGTGAAACGTGGTCAAGGTAGACGAACTGGTGGATGTCGCCCACGGCGTCCAGAGCAAGCGGGTGTTCTGGGATCAGGAGGTCTATGAGCAGGAGCTCGAGCGCGTATTCGGCCGCTGTTGGCTGTTCCTGACCCACGAGAGCCTGATCCCGAATTTCGGCGATTTCGTGACCGCCTACATGGGCGAGGACAAGGTCATCGTGGTGCGCCAGAAGGACGGCTCGATCAAGGCCTTCCTGAATTCCTGCACCCACCGCGGCAACCAGGTCTGCCATGCCGATTCCGGCAACGCCAAGGCGTTTACCTGCAGTTATCACGGCTGGTCCTTCGGCGCCGATGGCTCCCTGGCGGCCCTGCCGCTGGAGCAGTCCGCCTACTACGGACACTTCGACAAGGCCGACGCTGGCCTGCGCGAGGTCGCCAAGGTCGACAGCTACCGCGGCTTCGTGTTCGGCTGTTTCGATCCACAGGCGCCTACACTGACCGACTACCTGGGCGAGATGGGCTGGTACCTGGACACCTGGATGGAC
This sequence comes from Immundisolibacter sp., assembly GCF_014359565.1. Classification (NCBI taxonomy): domain Bacteria; kingdom Pseudomonadati; phylum Pseudomonadota; class Gammaproteobacteria; order Immundisolibacterales; family Immundisolibacteraceae; genus Immundisolibacter; species Immundisolibacter sp. The sequence continues at coordinate 650,496 of NZ_JACIZD010000001.1, forward strand.
AGCACCGGCGGCGCCGAGCTGGTCGGTCCGCCGATGAAATCCATCCTGCGCTGCAACTGGAAGGTGCCGGCCGAGAACTTCATCGGCGACGGCTACCACGTCGGCTGGACCCATGCCGCGGCCATCAAGGTGCTGGGCGGGCCGCTGTCCGGCCTGGCCGGCAACGCGGAAATCCCCTTCGACGACGCCGGCCTGCAGGTTACCTCGCGTCACGGCCACGGCTTTGGAGTGATCTGGGACGGCCTGGGGGTGCTTCACGATGCCCCGGCCTACCGCGACTACGCCTACGCCAATCTGCCGGCGGTGACCGAAAAAATGGGTCCGTGGCGGGCCAAGCTCTACACCGGCCACTGGAACGCCGGGATCTTTCCCAACTGTTCGTACCTGTATGGCACCAATACCTTCAAGGTATGGAACCCGCGCGGCCCGAACGAAATCGAGGTCTGGACCTGGACGCTGGTCGAGAAGGCCATGTCGCCGGAACTGAAGGCCGAGGTGGTCAAGCAGGCCATCCATACCTTCGGCACCGCCGGCACGCTGGAGAGCGACGACGGCGAGAACATGGAAACCTGCACCTGGTCCAACCGCGGCCCGCAGACCCGCAAGGGCATGATGAACAGCCAGATGGGTCAGATCAACGATGCCGAGCATCCGGAACTGCCGGGCATCATCGGCAAGAACTTCATCGGCGAGACGTCCTATCGCGGCTTCTATCGCTTCTGGGCCGAGATGATGCAGGCCGAGAATTGGGACGCGGTGCGCGCCAACGACGCTACCTGGAAAGACGCCCTGATCAAGGGCGCCGCCGAGGCCAAGGCCACGGAGCGTGCGGCATGAATGCGCCCACCCTGCAATCCTTCAGCCCGGTGCAGCCGGACGAAACCCGGCCGGTGGATCTGGCGCTGCATCACGCCGTGTCGCAGTTCTACTTTCGCGAGGCGCGGCTGCAAAACGGCCGTCAGGCGCGTCAGTGGCTGGAAACGATGGTCGATCCGGACATCCACTACTGGCTGCCGATCCTCGAAGACCGTTTCGCCAAGGACCCGCGTCCACAGCCGACGCCGGCCGAGCCGGCGGTCTACAACGATAACTTCGCCGACCTTGGCAAGCGCATCCAGCGCCTGGAGACGGGCCTGGTGTGGATGGAAGACCCGCCATCGCGGGTGCGCTTTCTGGTCACCAACATCGAGGCCTACCACACGGCCGAGCCGGACCTGATCGGCACCTTCTGCAACGTGCACGTGTACCGCAACCGGCGCCAGCGGGACGAGACCCACCACTTCTACGGTCGTGAGGACCTGCTGCGCCGCGGCGCGGATGGCCAATTGCGGCTGCTGCGGCGCAAGATCGTGCTTGACCAGCGGGTGGTGCTGGACAAGAACCTGTACATGTTTCTTTAAGAAGCGGGAGCCTGCCGTGAGCCTCTATGCCGTTGAAAAAGTATTCTGGGAATTCGGTACCGATCCGGACCGTATCGCGGCCTTCCGGGCCGATCCGGACGGCTACCTGGCCCCCTACCGGCTGGAGCCGGACGAACGGGACATGATCAAGCGCGTGGACCTGAAGGCACTGGCCGAGCGTGGCGTCAGCACCCTGCTGACCATGATGGTGTGGCCCATGCTCAAGGGCCCCGAGGGCATGCCGTTCTCGTATCTGGAGCACATGAACGGCGGGGTCATGCCGCCGTTCCCGGGCATGCCGCCACAATCCTGATCCCCCACGGAGTACATCGCATGGCACAGATCGTTGGCGGTTTCATCATGCCGCACGACCCCCTCATCACCGGCAATCCGGAAATCGCCGACCCGGCCCAGGTGGCTGCGGTGGAGGCCGCCTTTGCCCGGGTGGTCGAGCGCGTCAAGGCACTGAAGGCCGACACGGCCATCGTGATCGGCGACGACCATTTCACCATGTTCGGCCCGCACTGCCTGCCGCCCTACCTGATCGGCATCGGCGACGTCGAGGGGCCGGAGGAGAACTGGCTGCGCATCGAGCGCTATACGGTGCCCAACAACACGGCGCTGGCCGAGCACATCATGAACTTCGGTTTCGATCGCGGTTTCGACTGGGCGGTGGCCAAGTCCCTGGTGCTCGACCACGGCACCATGATCCCGATCCACAAGGCCGTCACGCCTGCCGGCATGCGCACCATCCCGATCTATACCGCCGCTGGCGTGACGCCGCTGCTGCGGACCAAGCGGGCCAAGGAACTTGGGCAGATGATCGGCGCCGCGGTGGCGGCCTTCCCCGGCGATGATCGCGTCGTCGTGTACGGCACCGGCGGCATCAGCCACTGGGTCGGCACCGCCGAGATGGGCCGCGTCAACCCCGAGTTCGATCGCCTGGTGCTGGGCATGGTCGAGCGCGGCGACGTCGACGGCCTGGTCAACCTGAGCGACGAGTACGTGCTCGAGCACGGCGGCAACGGCGCGCTGGAAATCCGCAACTGGATCGTCGCCATGGCAGCCATGCCGGCCGGCATCCGCGGCGAGCTGTTCTGTTACGAACCGATGCCGCCGTGGATCACGGGCATCGGCATCGCGGAACTCAAACTGGCAGCCTGACCGGAGACCCAATGAACCAGCTCCCCCTGCGTTACGAAGTCGAGGAACTGATCCACGCCTACGTGCAGTGCATCGACGACGACCAGCTCGAAAGCTGGCCGGATTTCTTCACCGACGATTGCGTCTACAAGGTCATCCCGCGCGAGAACGCGGATCTTGGCCTGCCGGTGGCGGTGATGTTCTGCGACAGCAAGGGCATGCTGCGCGACCGCATCGTGGCCCTGCGCAAGGCCAACATCTACGCCCCGCACTTCTACCGCCACCTGGTCAGCAACGTTCGGGTGCTGGGCGAGCAGGATGGCGTGATCAGCGCGCAGACCAATTACGTCGTGTTCCAGACCCTGCTGGACGGCGAGACGCGCATCTACAACGCCGGCAAGTACCTGGACAAGATGGTGCGTGTGAATGGGCAGCTGCGCTTCAAGGAAAAGCTGTGCGTGTTCGACACCAACCGCATCCAGACGCTGATGGTGACGCCAATCTGATGCGCACGGCGCTCCGGCGCTGCGTTGCTTGACAAGCCACCGCCCCGTCTGGGACTGCCCAGGTGGGGCGGCTTGCGTTTTGGCTTCGCTGTTTCTTCAGTGCCCGGAAAATCCAGGATGGATTTATTCAGCGCTCCCCTGGTGGCTCGCCCCGCGCGTGGACAGCATGGCCTGCTTCGGCTAGCATCCTTATCCCCCATTTGCGCCATGCCAAGCGCCCGTACGAGAGCGAGGGAGACGATTCATGAGCGAGCAATTTTCAAAAGTAAGCGCGCTTCTGTTCGAGGAAGCGGCGGCACTGGACGAGCAGCGCTGGGACGACTGGCTGGCCCTGTTCACGCCCGATGTCGAGTACTGGATGCCGGCCTGGGACAGCGAGCACGAGCTGACGCAGGATCCGACCAGCGAAATCTCGCTTATTTACTACAGCGACCGCAGCGGCCTGGAAGACCGCATCTGGCGCATCAAGTCCGGCATGTCATCGGCCTCGACGCCGCTGCCGCGCACCTGCCACCTGGTCACCAACATCCGTGTTGGCGCCGTGGTCGACGGCCTGTTGCAGGTCAAGGCCAACTGGCAGGGCAACGCCTATCGCCACGAGAAGACCGATTCCTTCTATGGCAGCTATACCTATGGGCTGCGCGAGGAGCAGGGCAAGCTGCTGATCGCGCGCAAGAAGATCGTACTGATGAACGACACCATCCCGTCGGTGGTCGACGTCTACAACGTCTGAAGCGCCCGCAGCGCTCGGCGCGGCCCCGGTATCCTGTCGGGTATCGGGGCCGTCGTGTCTTGAAGGCCGTGGCCGGTAGTGCCGCGGCGCCAGCCCGGCAAAGGAATTGCGCATGTTCGGCCTATTCAAACGCCAGCCCAAGGAACCGGGCATCGTCCGTATCGAGCCGCTGGGTATCGAGCTGCCCGTGCCCGGCAACCAGAGCGTGTTGCAGGCGGCGCTGGAGGCCGGCGTCGATTTCCCGCACAGCTGCAAGGTCGGCACCTGCATGGCCTGCCGCAGCCGTCTGCGGGAGGGCAAGGTCAAGGCCATCCGCGATTTCTCTTATGTGCTCAGCGCCGAGGAGCTCAAGGCCGGCTATATCCTCGCCTGCCAGGCCAAGGTGGCGCCCGGCGAGCGGATCGTGCTGGAGGTCGACATCGACAGCCAGCGCCCGCACCACCCGCAAATCACCACCCAGGGCCGCATCGCTGCGCAGCTGCCGCTGACGCGCGACATCGTCGAGGTACGTGTCGCACTGGACCAGCCCCTGGCCTACACGGCCGGGCAGTACGCGGCCCTGCGCCCGGCCCACATCGCGCGGGCGCGCGAGTATTCCTTTGCCGCCTCACCCACCGCGGGCGGAGACCGGGAGCTGAGCTTTTTCATCCGCCTGACGCCCGGCGGGCAGTTCACCGGCTGGCTGTTTGAGCAATCCCGCGTTGGCGAGACCCTGGAGATCACCGGCCCCGGCGGGGATTTCTGGCTGCGCGCTGCGGATGCGCCGCTGGTGTTCGTGGCCGGTGGCAGCGGCCTGGCGCCGGTGCTGTCGGTGCTGGAGGCGGCCGCCAATGCGGGGGTCGCGCGCGATGCGGTGTTCCTGTTCGGCGCCCGCACGCAGGCCGATCTGTACAAGCTGGACGCGATCGAGGCCATAGCCGCGCGCTGGGCCGGCAGCTTCCGTTTTGTACCCGTGTTGTCGCACGAGCCGCCCGACACTGGCTGGGCCGGCGCCCGGGGCCTGGTGACCGAATTCCTGGCCGCGCCCCAGGTGCCGGACCTGGCCAGCCGCCATGCCTACCTGTGTGGCCCGCCGCCGATGATCGATGCGGCGCTGGCGGTGCTGGCGGCCGCCGGCGTTGCCGATGAGCACGTGCATTACGACAAGTTTCTGGATTCCAGCAGCCTCGCTTTGAAGGCTTGAATCCGCCCGTCCCAGCGGACGGGCGCTGCGGGATGGTTTGTCCCCGCCTAGCGCGCGGACATGCCCCCGTCCACGGTGTAGGTGCCGCCGGTGCAATAGCCGCTCTCATCGCTGGCCAGGAACAGCATCAGATCGGCCACCTCCTGCGGCGTGCCGTAGCGCTGCATGGGGATGCGCTGGGTGATGGCGGCCTTGGCGGCGTCCGGCTGCCCGGGCAGGAAGCCGGTTTCGAGCGAGCGCATCATGCGCGTCTCGATCGGTGCCGGATTCACCGTGTTGACGCGGATGTTCAGCGGTGCGCACTCGGCCGCCGCGGTGCGCATCAGGCCTACCACCGCGTGTTTGCTGGCGCAGTAGGCCGACATGTTTTCCGCCCCGCTGAGGCCGGCCACGGATGAGGTGATGACGATGCTGCCGCCGCCGCGCCGGGCGATGGCCGGGATGCAGTATTTGAGGCCCAGCCACACGCCGCGCACGTTGACGGCCATCACCCGATCGAAGGTGGCGATGTCGTAGTCGGTGATGGGCCGCACTTCGCCTTCGATGCCGGCGTTCAGAACCGCGATGTCGAGGCCTCCGAAGCGCTGTACGGCGGCCTGAACGCAGGCGGCCATCTGCTCGGGCTGCGACACGTCGGCGACGCAGTAGCCCATCTGCGCGTTGCCATCGGCAACCGCCTGCAGGGCGGCTTCGTCCCGGTCCACCAGCAGCACCCGAGCGCCCTGGGCGACGAAGCGGCGCGCGGCGGCCGCGCCTATGCCACCGCTGGCCCCGGTGATAATGGCAACCTTGTTCGTGAGTCGATTCATCGGCAGGCCTCCTCGGGCGTGGTCTTATGGTGAACGTGCAAGGTTTAACGCGGCCGGCGCATGAACCGCAAGCCCGGTGCCTGGCTGGCCAGGGGGGTGAGTGTTGGAAATCATCGAAGCCATGCGGGGTCGCACGTCGGTCCGCGCTTATTTGGACAAGCCCGTTGCCAGGGAAACCCTGGAGCAGGTGCTCGAAGCAGCCCGCTGGGCGCCATCGGGCACCAACACGCAGCCGTGGCGGGTGCTGGCCGTCAGCGGCGCGGTCCGGCAACGCATCGTCGATGCGCTTCTCGCTCACGTGGCAGGCGGCGGTGCGCCCGGTGCCCACTACGACTATTACCCCGAGACCTTCGTGGAACCCTACAAGGGCCGGCGCTGGCGCTGCGGGATGCAGCTCTATGGGGCGTTGGGGATTGGCATCGACGACAAGCCAGGCCGCCAGCGGGCCATGCTGCGCAATTTCGAATTCTTCGGTGCGCCGCTGGGTTTGTTCTTTTACACCGACCGGGCGATGGCAAAAGGCTCGTGGGTCGACATGGGCATGTTTCTGCAAAACGTCATGCTCGCCGCGCGCGGCTGCGGGCTTGAAACCTGCCCACAGTTCGCGCTGGCCATGTATCCGGACATCGTCGCGCAGCACCTCGACGCCCCGCAAAACCACGACCTGGTGTGTGGCATGTCGATCGGCTATGGCGATCCCGACGCGCCGGTCAATCAGTACCGCACCGAGCGCATGGCGGTTGACGAGTTTCTGACCTGGGCCGAGTAGTGGTTCCTACGCACCCGGCGCCGAGTGCAGCCACTGCGGCCAGCCGGCGCGGGCGTTCGCTTCCATGGCCAGCTCCTGCTCGGCCGGGCTGGCGAAGTGGCGGTCCCAGTTCTCGAGTCGCGGTTTGGCGATGACCCGCTCCCACAGCGGCGGGATGAACGACGCCAGAAAACACGCCACGATGCTCGGCATCTGCGGCGCCTGCGTGTACGGACGCAGCAGTTCGTAATGCTTGTCCGGGTCCAGGTGATGCTCCGAGTGGGTGGAAATCTCGAACGACACCGCCCGGCTGAACGTGTTCAGGTGATTCCACGAGTGGTGCGGCAGCAGTGGCGTGCCCGGCTGGCGCACGATCCCGTAGTGCTGCGTGTAGTTGAAACCGCCCAGGATCAGAAAACACACCGCCCAGGCGCCGATCAGCCACGGCAGGCCGAGCGGTCCGGCCAGCCACAGAAAAAAGCCCACCCAGGCGCCGACGCTGAGCAGCGCCCACACCACGCGGCTGCGCCACCACAGCACCGAATGACCGCGCTTGGCCAGGCGTGCCTTCTCGAACCGGTAGGCCTTGATCGTGCCGTCCACGATCGAGTTCCACACGAAGCGGTACACGGACTGGCCGCGCACCGGGGTGTCGGAATCGTCGGCCGTGCCGACGAACGGGTGATGCCCGTGCACGTGGTTGAGGTCGTTCATCGGCAGCCCGAACACCGTCAGGTACAGGCTGCAATAGGCGATTTCGAGCGGGTGTTTGCGGTGCATCAGCTCGTGCGCCGACGGCAGGCCGCCCAGCGCACTCAGGAAGGCAACCGCAATCAGCGCGCCGATCATGTTGAACCAGCCAAGGTCACCGGCGCGGATGTGCAGTGCAAACAGCACCCACAAGGTCACCATCAGGGGCAGCTGCAGGTACAGCACGCCGTTGTAGAACCACTTGCCGGCGCCCCCGCGCAGGCTGTGATCGGCCCCGGCCGTGAAATCCAGCAGCGCTAGGCTGACAAATCCCGCCAGGCCCAGCCAGACCCAGGCCCCGCCCAGATACAGGCCCAGTACGCCATTGCACAGCATGGCGGTGGCTATCAGGTAGCGTGCGTATTCGCCGATCCTTGGCATGAATATTTATCCTTGGCAGAGGTGGGTTGTCCGATCAATCGGTCAGTAACCAGGCGGCGCCGCCTGTCAAGGGCGATTGAGAAAAAGTTCGCATTTTTCTGCGCCGCTTAATTGCCACACGTGTTTTTTGTGCGTATGGTAGCGCCCGCGCCGTTCCCGGACACACGTTCGGGAACGCTAGGGAAAGGCCATGGCAGAAGGAGAAGCCTGAATGCAAACGCGTGCCGCCGTCATTCGCGAACCCAAGGGGCAGTTCACCGTCGAGACCGTCGACCTGACGGAACCGGCCGACGACCAGATTCTGGTCCGCGTCGTCGCCGCTGGCATGTGCCACACGGACCTGTCGATCCGCGACCAGCTGTATCCGGCCCCACTGCCAATGGTGCTCGGTCACGAGGGCGCTGGCGTGGTCGAGAAGGTCGGCCGCAACGTGCGCAAGGTGGTGCCTGGCGATCACGTGGTGCTCACCTTCTACAGCTGCGGCCTGTGCGCCAACTGCCTGGCTGGCCAGCCGCTGTCCTGCCTGAATGCCTTTGGCCTGAACTTCGGTGGCCGTACGCCGGACGGCCAGTGCACCATCCACAGTCACGGCCAGGAAATCGGCTGCAGCTTTTTCGGTCAGTCGTCCTTTGCCGGCTACGCCCTGTCGTATGAGCGCAACACCATCAAGGTGCCCAAGGACGTGCCGCTGGATATCCTGGGGCCGCTGGGGTGTGGCATCCAGACCGGTGCCGGCTCGGTGCTGAATGCGCTCGATCCGCCCGCCGGCAGCACCATTGCCATCTTCGGCGCCGGCGCCGTGGGTCTGAGCGCGGTGATGGGCGCCGTGGTCGCCAACTGCACCACCATCATCTGCGTCGACATCAAGGAAAACCGCTTGGCGCTGGCCAGGGAGCTGGGCGCCACGCACGTCATCAACGGCGCGCAGTGCAACCCGGTCGAGGAAATCCAGAAGATCACCGGCGGCCTGGGCGTGCCGTACATGCTGGAAACGACCGGCAACCCGAAGGTCCTGGAAGGCGCCGTGTTCAGTCTGGGGATGGGTGGTGTTGGCGGCATCGTCGGCGCCCCGGCCATGGGCACCACGGTCAGCGTGGACGTGAACTTCATGCTGTTCAACCGGACTCTGCGCGGCATCATCGAGGGCGACAGCAACTCGGACGTGTTCATCCCGCGCCTGATCGAGCTGTACAAGCAGGGGCGGTTCCCGTTCGACAAGCTGATCAAGTTCTATAGCCTGGATCAGATCAACCAGGCGGCGGCGGACTCCGAGGCCGGCGGCACGCTCAAGCCCGTCCTGCGCATGGCCTGAACGCAACAACAGTTTTAGGGCGTCTGTAGCCGCAGACGCGGGGAAGTCCCCTGCACTGACGGGGGGACATCAAGGGGGAGAGGGGCGTCGCCGATGGCGATTGCCGTGACTCGGTCACTCGGGAGGGATATACCCAAGATGCAAACGCAAACTGTGAAGTCGGTTCGTGCGGCGCTGCCGGCCGGTGTGGTGGCCCTGCTGGGGTCGGCGATCCTGGCGCCGGGTAAGGCGGTCGCGGTGGAGTTCGAGTACTCCGGCTACATCCGCGAGCACCTGTCGGTCAACCTGCAGGACAACGACCAGTTCGAGCCCAAGGGCTCACCGGGCGGCAATCCGGCGACGTTCATCGGCGACGAGTTCGGTGGCCAGGGCGAGTTCTCGATGATCCGCCACAGCGGCAAGCTGGAAGCCTCGGCCGATTTCGGCCCGTTCCAGATTGCCGGCGTCGGACGCATTGCGCGCGAGACCCGCACCAGCTACGAGCGTGGTCTGCAGAATTCGTCGAAGGCCATTCCCGCGTACGTGACCACCGGGGCCTTTGGGTATGGCGCGCTCGCCGCGCCACCAGCGTTCGGCGGTTTTGGTGTGACCACGAATGCTAACGGTGGCCCCCTCATGCCGGGTGACGCAGTGTTCGCCAATGCCGGGCTGTTCGGCTACGGCGGCGGCACCACCGATGACCTGTTGCTGGACGACTACGACTCGACCGAACTGCGCGAGCTGTACGTCACGTTCGACATCACCGATCGCATGCACTTCAAGCTCGGCAAGCAGCAGGTGGTGTGGGGCGAGACCGATTTCTTCCGGGCCATGGACATCATCCACGGCTACGACCTGCGCTGGCGCTCGTTCCTGGAGCTCGAGAACGAGGAACTGCGCAAGCCGCTGAACCTGGCCAACGTCACCATCGATGTGCCGGAGCTGGCCGGTGCGCTGCAGCTGATCTACCGTCCGGGCTGGGATGGCGCCGACGACGTGGGCGACGACGGTCCCATCAACGGTGGCCGCTGGGCACCCGCGCCCTGGGCGGGCGCCGGTGTGACCAGCTCGCTGATCGGGCCGGTCAACCGCCACCACAAGTATGGCGACGAGGACGACGCCAACTACGGTTTTCGCTGGTCGGGCACCTTCAAGCAGGTGGGCTATTCGTTCGCCTACTACCGCGGCATCAGCAGCGAAGGCGTGACCACCTACAACCCGATCCTGAGCCCGGGCGGCAGCAACTGGCTGTGGGATCCCAAGGACAACGGGATTGGCCCCAATCAGCGCCTGGTGGAGCTGCTGTCGCCAAAGGTCGAGACCTACGGCTTCACCTTCAACGCCTACTCCGGCGCGCTGGATTCGGTGCTGCGCGGCGAGTTGGCCTTCACGCCCAACAAGCCCTACAACACCGGTACCCGTACCTACCTCGACCTGCTCGGTGCTTTTCAGGGGATGGGGACGTTGCCGCCGGCTGGAACACCCACACCAAGTGGGCCGATGCCGCCGTTGAAGGGCATTCTGAACGATCCGAACGATCCGGGCTCCGCCTATTCCGTGGGCAACCTGTTCACGGCCGACGGCACCCCGGTCGGGCTGGCCCTGGACGTGCCCGGCCTGGGTCCGGTGATCGAGAAGGACACCCTCAAGATCATGCTCGGCGCGGACAAGAACCTGAACTGGACCATGAACACGCTGGGCACCTCGCGGCCGGCGTTCTGGACCATGCAGCTGTTCGACACCTGGGTGTTGAACTTCGATCGGGACGACGACATCGTCGAGAACTTCGGGTTCGGCGCCTCGCGGCGTGAGCACCAGACGATACTGACCAATGCCTTCTCGTTCCCGTACAAGTACGACACGGTGACGCCGGGCATCGCGCTGGGTGTGGACCTGGGCAGTTTCGACTCGTTCCTGATCCCGTCGCTGGATCTGCAGTACGGCGACCACTGGCGGGTGCGTTTCGAGGCCGACCTGTTCTTCCCGACCCATGTCGAGAAGACCAACCTGGGCATGACGGACACCAAGACCCGTACGCTCGGCACCCTGCACAACCGCGACCAGTTCGTGGCGCGTATCACGTACCAGTTCTGAAGAAAACTGGGCGACGCGCCTGCAACCAACCCCTCCGGCTTTCGGCATCTGGCCGGTAGCCGGCGGGGCATATTTAACGAAGTGAGGAGTTACAGGATGTTCAAGACAGATTTTGTCCGCCTCCTGGCGGCGAGTGGCATGACCGCTGGGTTGATGCTGACCGGGCCAGCTATAGCCGAGGAAGTGGCCGACGGCACGCTGCTCAGCGCGGCCACCATCGACAGCCTGCTGGACAAGACCTTGGATGGTCAGCCCATTCGCAGCGTGCTGGTGGGTGAGCAGGAAAAAATGATCCGCCAGTACGGCTGGCAGATGAACCTGGTCAAGGCCAAGCCCGTCAACGTCACCTCGGGCCTGCTGGAGCTGACGGAAAAGCACAAGGGTGAAGCCAGCCTGGATGCCAGCAAGCGCCTGGTCAACCACACCGCCGGTGTGCCGTTTCCGGAGCTCGATCCAGCGGACCCGGATGCCGGTTACAAACTGACCTACAACATTCTGCGCGTCGGCTGGCTGGGCGATGCCCTGAACCTGCAGCCGCTGACGTTTCTGATCATCGACGGCAAGAAGGGTCTGGAAAAGGAGCAGGGCTGGGTGTACCGGCGCTTCCTGATGTCCGGCCGCTTGAGCGAGCCGCATGCATTGGACCCGAACATCGCCAAGTACGAAGCCCTGGTCAATGTGTATCCCAACGACACCCGCGGCCTAGGCCTGCTGACCGTGAACTACACCGATGGACGCTTGCCCGACGTGTATGCCTACGTGAAAAGCCTGCGCCGCGTGCGCCGGCTCTCGTCGGGGGCGTGGGCCGACCCGGTGCAAGGCACCGACCTGCTGTTTGACGATACGTTCGGCTTGAACCTGGACCCGACTTGGTACGAGAGCTGGAAGCTCATCGGCAAGCGCCAGGGTTTGGGTGTGGACCATTCGGTCCTGCCCTCGCTGGACGAAAAGGCCTCCGGCAAGGCGAAGTACCCGTTCATGAATCTGGCTGAAGCGCCGTACTGGAATTTCCAGCCGGACAACTACGAGGTCAAGGACGTCTACGAACTGGAAGGTAAACCCAAGAGCAACCATCTGGTCAGCCGCCGGCACATGTTCGTCGGTGCCACGCTGGGCGCACCCAAGTTCTACTGGCAGGATCACTACGACCGCAAGGGTGAACACTGGCACACCGAGTTCGTTGGCTACAAGGACGTCAAGTGGGATGATGGCCGCACAGGTCCGACCGTGACCGGCGTACTGCTGGTCGATGTCCAGCGTCTGCATGCCACGGCGTTTGGGTACTCGGCGGCATTCCACCATAATCCTCCGGACGCCAAGGCTGCCGATTACACACCGGAAGCTCTGCCGCGTATGCTTGAATAGTGCGATCAGCGGGGTTGGTTAGGCCGACCCCGCCGTTTCTGGTAACGCCGCCGCAGTCTTGCGGCGGTTTTTTTTCGCGGTACCAAGGCCGAGGCGGCTGGTGCCACAAATGACCCGGATTCTTCAGACGAGGCCTTAGGACATGGCGCAGCAGTCGATGACGTCGAGAATGTGGGCGATCTTGTCGCCCGTACTGGTGGTGGTAGCGCTGACTGCCTTGTCTCGGGTGCGGCTCGAAGTGCCGCGAGTGATTATTGAGCCGCCCGTGATCGAGACCCGGGACAGGTTCATGTCGGTGGCGGTGGTCGGCGACGTGTTCTGGGCCGTCGGGAAGGACGGCAAGATCATCCGCAGCGAGGATGCCGGCAAGACCTGGGTGCGCCAGACCACCGGCTTGCACACGAATTTTCAGTCCATTGCCGCCTGGGACGATCAAAAGGCGGTAGTGGTCGCCAATGAGGGCAAGGGCCTGGTGACGGCGGACGGCGGGCAGACCTGGCAGGCAATCACGCTGCCGGTGTCGGAGATGGGCAGCGGCAAGGTCCTGCGTGTGCGTCTGGACCCACAGGGGCGAGCCTGGGCCGTGTCCGAAATCAACGTCATCATGCGCTCGGCCGATTTCGGCAAGACCTGGGAGCGCTTGACGCAGGTCGACGACGACGTGGCCTGGAACGACATCGCCTTCACGGGCGAGGGGACCGCGTGCGTGGTGGGCGAGTTCGGTCGCCTGGCGTGCAGCGCCGATGATGGCGTGACCTGGGAGCCGCGCCCGACCAATGTGGAACCCAGCCTGATGTCGATCGTGTTTCGCGACTCGCAGCACGGGCTGGCGGTGGGTCTCAGCGGCATCGTCCTGGCCACGGATGATGGCGGAGCGAACTGGCGTCAGGTCCAGGTGGCGGCTCTGGAGCGGCATTTGTTTGACGTGATCTGGACCGGCGCTCGCTGGGTCGCTGTCGGCGACAAGGGCGTCCTGCTGACCGGCGACGCCGACACGGCGCACTGGGAAATCGGCCGCGTCAACCCGGCCGATTTCGCGTGGCACATTGCACTGGCGCGCCACGGTGAAGGCTTCGTGACGGTCGGCCTCAACGTCGGGCGTTGGGAGGCCGGCCAGTGGGAGCTGTTTGGCCCGCGCCTTCGCTAGCGCCTGAGCGCTCAGTCTTGCAGCAGCACGCAGTCATCAAGCAGGGAATCAGGTAATGCAACAGGTCAGTTGGATAGAGCGGTTTGCGGCGTACTGCATCGCACGCCGGGTGCTGGTGTCGTCGGTCATCCTCGCGCTCACGGTCATGTTTGGCTATTTCGCGGCGCACGTGGAGATCAAGACGATCTTTCACGATCTGCTGCCCAAGGGCCATCCGTTCATCGAGATCAACGACAAGTACAACGAGCGCTTCGGCGGACCGAACATCGTCTCGATCATGGTCGAGGCCGAGCAGGGCGACATCTTCCAGCCCAAGGTGCTCGAGCGCATCAAGCAGATCACGGACGAGCTCTACCTGGTGCCGGCGATCAATCAGTTCCAGGTGATCTCACTGGCGTCACGCAAGATCCGATCCATCAATTCGTCCACCGCGGGCATCGAAACCAAGCCGATGATGTGGCCGGAGTTGCCCAAGGACCAGGCCGAAATCGACCTGCTGCGCGAACAGGTGCTGGCCAGCCCGTTGGTTTACGGCCGTTACGTGTCGGCCGATCTGCGCTCGGCGCTGGTGACGGCCGACTTCATCGACCGCCTGATCGACTACGAAAAACTGTACGACGGCGTCACCCGCATCGCCGAGAAGTACAACGGCGACGGCGTGCGCGTGCGCGTGGTGGGCGAACCCCTGTTGACCGGCTGGGTGGTGCATTTCCTGCCCGAGACCTTCCATCTGTTCCTGATCACCATCGCCATCATGGCGGTCTTGTTGTTCGTCACCGTGCGCACCTGGCGGGGCATATTGCTGCCGATGCTGGCCGGCGTGGTCAGCGCGGTGTGGGCGCTGGGCATCGCGAGTCTGTGCAAGGTCAATTTTGATCCGTTGATCATCGTCGTGGCCTTCCTGGTGACGGCTCGGGCGATATCGCACGCAGTGCAGATGCTGGCGGCCTTCGACGATGAAGTCGAGCGCGGTCATGTGCCGCGTGATGCAGCGGCCAAGGCCTTGGTGGCCCTGTTCCGGCCTGGCATGCTGGGCGTGGTGGTGGATGCGGTGGCGGTGGCCATCGTGGCTGCCATGCCGATGCCGCTGTTGCAGAAGACCGCATTTGTTGGCGCGGTCTGGCTGGGCACCATCGCAGTGTCCGCCATGGTGCTGGTGCCGACCTTGCTGTCGTGGGTGACCAAGCCGCATGCGGTGGCGTTTCCGATCGACACCAACCGCTGGGTGTTGCGCCCGATCCTGAACCTGTGCGGGACACTGGTGCTCGGTCGTCGGTCCGTCGCGGTGGTGCTGATCGGCCTGGCGGCGCTGTTGGCATCGGGTTTCTATGCCACCAAGGTGACGGTGGGTGACGCCTTGCCCGGCACGCCGCTGTTGTGGCCGGATCATCCGTACAACGTCGATGCCAAGGCGATCAACGATACCTTCCAGGGCAGCGACCAGATGTTCGTGGTGCTGGAGGGCGAAGGCCCCAACGCGCTGAAGGACCCCGAGGTACTGACCAACGTCGACAATTTTCAGCGGTACCTGGAAACGCAACCGCAGATCGGTGGCACCGTGTCCGTGGTGGATCTGATCGGGCCGGTGAATGCGAACCTGCACGAGGGCAATCGCCGTTTCGAGGAACTGGGTCCGACGGCGGACATCAACGGCGAGCTGCTGTTCATGTACATGCAGGGCACCGACCCGGGCGATATGGACCGCTTCGTGGACGCCGATTTCAAGGACGGCGCGGTAACCATGTTCTTCCGCGACCACAAGGGCGACACCATCCGCACCGCCGTGTCGCGTATCGAGGAATACCTGGAAAACAATCCATTGCCGGGCGAGTCGACCTATAAGCTGGCCGGCGGGCTGGTGGGTGTACTGGCCGCAGTGAACGAGGAAGTATTCGCGCGGCAGGTCGAGAGCATTGCGCTGGCCTTGCTGACGCTGTTCGTGTTGTCTGCCATCGCCTATCGTTCGACGGTGGCCGGCCTGTTCTATATGCCACTGGTGGTCATGTCGAACACGATCACGTTCGCGTTCATGGCTTGGAAGGGCATCGGCATGAACATCAACACGCTGCCGGTGGCTGCGCTGGGCATAGGCTTGGGCGTAGACTATGCGTTCTATATCGTCGATGGCGTCAAGGAGCGCTTCGAGGAAACCGGCGACGTGATGTCGGCCATTAGCGGCTCCTTGCGTACGGCCGGTCGCGGCGTGCTGATCACCGGTGGCACCATGATCGCCGCGGTGCTGGTGTGGTACGCCTCGTCGCTGAAGTTCCAGGCCGAGATGGGGCTGCTGATGGCGCTGTGGCTTACCGTGTCGGCGATCACATCGCTGTTGTTGATCCCGGCCATGATCTATGTGTTTCGCCCGGCCTTCGTGTTCGGGGATGGTACGGCTCACGCGGCACCGAAGGAGGCGCTGGCGTGATGGCGCTTGTGGCGGGCGACGTGCGCCCGCCGTGGTTTCAGTTATGGGGATGACATGTCGGATTTGATCAAGCTGTGCAAGGTGCAGGACGTGGCGCCGGGGCAATCCTTGCAGGTGGACGCCGAAGGGCTGCCCGCGCTGGCTGTCTACAACCTCGAAGGCGAGTACTACGTCAGCAACAATATGTGCACCCACGGCATGGCCTGGATGACGGACGGCTATGTCGAGGGCGACGAGGTCGAGTGCCCGTTCCATGGCGGTCGCTTCAACATCCGCACCGGGGAGCCGACGGCGTTTCCGTGCGTGGTGCCGCTGCAGACCTACCCAGTGACGGTGGTCGATGGCGAAGTGTGCATCCAGCGGCCGGCGGCCTGAGGGTTGCCTTGGCCATCCTGAAGAATCAGCCCGGGTTTGAGCATGCTTGATCTGTCTGCACTGACTCCGGTCGACCTGCACTATCAGGTCGGCAAGCTGCTCAGCGACTACGTCGAATGCATAGACGACGACCGCCTCGAGGAGTGGCCGGACTTGTTCGTCGAGGATTGCCTTTACCAGGTGATCGCCCGCGAGAATGCGGACCGCGGACTGCCGACCTCGGCCATGTATTGCGACAGTCGCGGCATGTTGCGCGACCGGGTGGTGGCGTTGCGCCATGCCAACATCTACGCCAAGCACTATTACCGGCACGTGCTCAGCAACGTCAATGTCAAGGGCGTGCAGGACGGCGAGGTGCTTGTGCAGAGCAATTACGTGGTGCTGCAGACGCTGGTCGAAGGCGACACCAAGGTGTTCAACGCCGGCAAGTACCTGGACCGGATCGTGGCCACGCCCGACGGACTGCGTTTCAAGCGCAAGGTGGTGGTGTTCGATACCTACCGGATTCCCAACCTGCTGGTGACACCGCTCTAAGTCGCGCAAGATTGGCTGCTCATCCAGCGCCAGATCGGAGGCTCCCCCCATGAATGCAATACGCGAACCGGCCCTTGGGCACTTGCGCTGGCCAACCGCCGGCGGCAGTCGAGTTCCCTACGGCGTCTTCACCGACCCGGCCATTTACGAGCTGGAACAACAGCGATTGTTTCGCGGCGACGCCTGGTCGTTCGTCGCGCTCGAAGCGGAGATTCCCGCCAGCGGCGACTACAAGTCGACCTTCGTTGGCGACTCGCCGGTGGTGGTCAGTCGTGCCGAGGACGGCTCGATCCATGCCTACGTCAACCGCTGTGCGCATCGTGGCGCCGCGATCTGCCGCGAGCTGCGCGGCAACGTGCAAAACCACACCTGCGTCTACCACCAATGGGCGTATGACCTCAAAGGCAACCTGATCGGCGTGCCGTTCCGGCGCGGCCTGAACGGCCAGGGCGGCATGCCGGCTGATTTCGACATGAAAAAGCACGGCTTGCAGAAGCTGCGCGTCGAGTCTTACGGTGGGCTGGTGTTCGCAACCTTCTCGGAGTCGGTGGAGCCCCTTCCGGACTACCTGGGCCCAATGCCGTGCAAGGCCATCGACCGCATCATGAACCGGCCGATCACGGTGCTGGGCGACCAGCGCCAGTACGTGGCCGGCAACTGGAAGCTGTACGCCGAGAACACCCGCGACCCGTACCACGCCAGCCTGCTGCACCTGTTCCACTGTACCTTCGGCCTGTATCGGTCCAGCCAGAAAGGCGTGAGCGTCATGGACGCCAAGCGTCGGCACTCCATGTTGACTGCCATGCGGGGCACTGACGAAGGCATGGTTGATGGCTATCAGGACACCCGCACCTACAACACGGATTTCACGCTGGCCGATCCGTCGGTATTGGCCGGCCGGCCGGAGTTCGACGACGGCGTCACGCTGGTGATCCTGGCCGTGTTCCCGAACCTGGTCGTCCAGCAGATCGCCAACACGCTGGCGGTGCGCCAGATCATCCCGCGCGGCGTCGACAAGTTCGAACTGGTCTGGACGCAGTTCGGCTACGTCGACGATGACGCCCAGATGCAGGCCATCCGCAACAAGCAGGGCAACCTGATCGGCCCGGCCGGCCTCATTTCCATGGAAGACGGCGAGGCGGTCGAGATCGTGCACCGCTCGATCATTCGCGACCAGGACCAGACCTCCTACATCGCCATGGGCGGCGAGCAGGCCAAGGATGCCGAGCACCTGGTGACCGAGGGCAGCATCATCGGTTTCTGGGAGTACTACCGCGAGGCGATGGGCTGGGCAGCCTGAGCGATTCTGAGCGATACCGACGAGGAGGGCGTCATGGCGTCTAAGGTCATTGATTTTTATATTGATTTCACAAGTCCGTTCACGTATCTGTGCAATATCAAGTTGCCGGATCTGGCCGCCAAGTACGGTTACCAGCTCAATTACCATCCGATCGACATCCCGACCGCAAAGCTGGCAGCGGGCAACTACGGTCCTTCCAACCGGCAGGTGCCGGCCAAGATTCGCGCGCTGATGCAGGACCTGAATCGCTGGGCGGCGCACTACGGCGTGCCATTCACGTTTCCCAAGGGCCTGAACGCCTGGCGCATGAACATCGGCACCTTTTACGCCATTGAAAAAGGCAAGGCGCGCCAATATGTGGACGAGGCCTATCGCCTGGTGTGGGCGGACGGAGTCGATCCGAACGACGACGCCGTGCTGCGCGGACTGGCCGAGACTGTGGGTCTGGATGCCGACGCTTTCATGGCGTATGTGTCCTCGCGCGAGGGTGAAAAGGCGTACGAGGCATCGCGGGTCGCAGCGCACGCGCGGGGCGTGTACGGCGTGCCGATCATGATGGTCGACGACCAGATTTGGTGGGGCAACGACCGGCTGATGTTTGTCGAGGAATACCTCAAGGCCCACGCCGCCTGAGGGAAAGGCAAGAGGGTTAGGGTTCCATGCCGATTTATGAGTACGCCTGCCGCGCCTGTGGCGTGCAGCGCGAGGTGATGCAGAAGGTCAGCGATGCGCCGCTGACGCACTGTCCGGCCTGCGGGGCTGAAGCGTTCGAGAAAAAAGTCTCGGCGGCCGGCTTCCAGCTCAAGGGCGGTGGCTGGTACGTGACCGATTTTCGCGACGGAGCCCGCAAGACGGTGGGTGGCACGGACACGGCGGGCGATGCGCCTGCGACCCCTGCACCCGCAAGCACTCCGGCCAGCGGCGACAGCAAGCCCAGTACGTCGGCCCCGGCCAGCAGCGCGGCGTCGGTCGACTGAAGCGGTATCCTGCGGCGCCAGGCAGGCGGGGCCAGTCCCGTCCGCCTGGCGCCTTTTGCATTTTCTGAAGCGGGCGATCGGATACCCATCGCCCGAACAACGAGCATCGGAGCCTCTAGTGCGTAGCGTCTATTGCGGCTTGGTCGACAGCGCGGCCCTGGGTCAGACCGTCACCCTGTGCGGCTGGGTGCACCGTCGGCGCGATCACGGCGGCGTGATCTTCATCGACCTGCGCGACCGCGAGGGCCTGCTGCAGGTGGTGATCGACCCGGACACCGAGGCGGCCTTTCGCACTGCCGAGCTGGTGCGCTCCGAGTACGTGCTCAGGGTCGTCGGCACCGTTCGGCGCCGGCCGACGGGCACCGAAAACACCGCCATGCGCAGCGGCGAGGTGGAAGTGCTGGCCAGCCACATCGAGGTGCTGAACGCCGCCCAGACGCCGCCGTTCCAGATCGACGAGGACGAGGTCCACGAGGAAAAGCGTCTGCGTTACCGGTACCTGGACCTGCGCCGGCCGGCCATGCTGGACCGCCTGCGCTTGCGGGCACGGGTCAGCGGCTGGTTGCGGCGGTTTCTGGAGGCCGACGGCTTCATTGAGGTCGAAACGCCCATCCTGACCCGCGCCACGCCGGAAGGCGCGCGCGACTATCTGGTGCCAAGCCGCGTGCATCAGGGCAGCTTTTTCGCCCTGCCGCAGTCGCCGCAGCTGTTCAAGCAGATTCTGATGATGGGCGGCCTGGACCGTTATTTCCAGATCGCGCGCTGCTTTCGCGACGAGGACCTGCGCGCCGACCGCCAGCCGGAGTTCACGCAGCTGGACATCGAGGTCTCGTTCCTGGACGAGGACGCCTTCATGGCCATCATGGAGCGCATGATCCGCGGGCTGTTTGCGGACGTGCTGGGCGTTGAGTTGCCAGACCCGCTGCCGCGCATGAGCTACGCCGAGGCCATGTCCCGTTTCGGCATCGACCGGCCGGATTTGCGCAACCCGCTGGAGCTGGTCGAGGTCTCGGACCTCCTGCGCGAGACCGACTTCAAGGTCTTCTCCGGCCCCGCCAACGATCCGGAAGGCCGCGTCGCCGCCCTGTGCGTGCCCGGTGGTGGCGCCAGCATGAGCCGGCGCGATCTGGACAACTACGTCGAGTTCGTCAAGCAGTTCGGCGCCAAGGGCCTGGCCTACATCCGCCTGGCCGAAGGTGCGGATGGTGGCGTCGAATGGCAGTCGCCGATCGTCAAGTTCCTCAGCGGCGAGACCGTTGCCGCCATCCTGGAGCGGGTCGGTGCCACCGTGGGCGACGTGGTGTTCTTCGGTGCCGACAAGGCGAGCGTCGTCAATGGCTACCTGAGCCAGCTGCGCAGCAAGCTGGCGGACGATCTTGGCCTGCTCGATGGCGGCTGGAAGCCGCTGTGGGTGGTCGATTTCCCGATGTTCGAGCACGATCCGGACAGCGGCCGCTGGCAGGCGCTGCACCATCCGTTCACTGCCCCGCAGGTGCCCGACACGGACGCCATGCTGGCGGATCCCGGGCGCTGCCTGTCGCGCGCCTACGATATGGTGCTCAACGGCTCGGAAATCGGCGGCGGCTCGATCCGCATCCACCGGCCGGACATGCAGCAGGCCGTGTTCGGCCTGCTCGGCATCGGCGAGGAAGAAGCGCAGGCCAAGTTCGGCTTCCTGCTGGAGGCGCTCGGCTACGGCGCGCCGCCGCACGGCGGCATGGCCTTTGGCATCGACCGGCTGGTGATGCTGATGGCCGGTGCCAGCTCGATCCGCGACGTGATCGCCTTCCCCAAGACGCAGCGCGCGCACTGTCCGTTGACGGACGCGCCCTCGACCGTAGACGATAGCCAGCTGCGGGAACTGGGCATCCGCAGCGCGCTCAAGAAGCCCGCAACCACCTAATCTGCATAGCGATTTTCGTCATGGCCGGCCATTCCAAATGGGCTAACATCCAGCACCGCAAATCGGCGCAGGACGCCAAGCGCGGCAAGCTGTTCACCAAGCTGATCCGCGAGCTGACCACCGCCGCCCGCAGCGGCGGCGCCGATCCGGCCACCAACCCGCGCCTGCGCACCGCCATCGACAAGGCGCTGGCGGCCAACATGACGCGCGACACCATCGACCGCGCCACCAAGCGCGGCGCCGGTGGTACCGATGGTGATAACTACGAGGCGGTGCGCTACGAGGGCTACGGCCCGGGCGGCGTGGCCATCATGGTCGATTGCCTCACCGACAACCGCAACCGCACGGTCGGCGAGGTGCGCCACCTGTTCTCCAAGCGCGGTGGCAACCTGGGCACCGACGGCTCCGTGGCGTATCTGTTCGAGGCCCGCGGCAGCATTGTCCTGCCGGCGGATATAACCGAGGAGCGCGCCTACGAGCTGGCGCTCGAAGCCGGCGCCGACGACGTGCTGGTGCAGGACGGCACTATCGAACTGCTGACCGCCTTCGATCGCCTGCACGAGGTGCGCGAGGCGCTGCTGGCGCTGGGCGTCACGCCGCAGTCGGCGGAGCTGGCCGAGCGGCCGACCACGTCGGTGCAGCTGGACGCCGAACAGACGCTGCAGGTGATCAAGCTGCTGGATGCGCTCGAAGACCTGGACGACGTGCAGCAGGTGCACTCGAACGCGGAGTTCTCGGACGAGGCGCTGGCAGCGCTGGCCTGACGGGGCGGCGTGACGCGCATACTGGGCATCGATCCTGGCTCGCGACTGACCGGTTTCGGACTCATCGACGCCCGGCGCGGGCGCGCGCAGTACGTCGAAAGCGGCGTCATCCGCATCGATCCGGGGCCGCTGGACGCGCGCCTGGCCTGCATTTTCAGCGGCATTACCGATCTGCTGGCCGAGTTTCAGCCCACCTCGGTCGCCATCGAGAACGTATTCATGCACCGCAACGCCGCCTCGGCGCTCAAGCTCGGCCAGGCCCGCGGCGCCGCCATCGTGGCGGCGGCCGTGGCCGGCGTCGCGGTGGCCGAGTACACGCCGGCCGAAATCAAGCTCAGCGTGGTCGGCAACGGGCGTGCTGCCAAAGCCCAGGTTCAGTTCATGGTCAGCCGGTTGCTGGGGCTGGCCGCCCTGCCGCGGGTCGATGCCGCCGATGCCCTGGCCGGTGCGCTGTGCCATGCGCAGCGCCTAGCCAATGATCTGCCTTCGACAGCCAGCCGGCGGCGCCGATGATCGGACGCATCGCCGGCACGCTGCTCGCCAAATCGCCGCCGATGCTGCTGGTGGACGTGGGCGGCGTGGGCTACGAGATCGACGCCCCGATGAGCACCTTCTACCGCCTGCCGGCCATCGGTGAGCCGGTGCTGCTGCACACGCATCTGCTGGTGCGCGAGGACGCGCAGCTGCTGTACGGCTTCGCCAGCGAGGCCGAGCGGGCGCTGTTTCGCCAGTTGCTCAAGGTCACTGGCGTCGGGGCGAAGTTGGCGCTGGTCATCCTGTCCGGCGTGGCGGTGGACGAACTGCTGGCCATTGTTGGCGATGCCGATGCGGCGCGTCTGGTGCGCATTCCCGGCATTGGGCGCAAGACCGCCGAGCGCCTGATCCTGGAACTGCGCGAGCCGCTGGGGCGCATGGCGAGCACGCCGGCCAGCGCCCTGGCGCCGCATGGCGACGCCCTGCAGGATGCGGCCAGTGCGCTCGAAGCGCTGGGCTACAAGCCAACCGAGGCACGCGCGGCGCTGCGTGACCTGGCGGCCGAGGATCAGAGCAGCGAAGACCTGATCCGGGCGGCGCTCAGACGGCTGATGCGGGGCTAGTACTCTGCTTCGCAAATACCGGAACATGAAAACGCGTCTTCCGACTCATGGCGGCGTTGCTCATCCTCGCAATAGCGACAGCTATTGCTGCGGTTCGCGCCTTGCCCTGAGCCGGAATCCATCGTTTTCATCCTGTTCCTTGATTTACGAAGCAGAGCACTAGGCATGGCAATCGAACGCGACGGCATCCTCAAACCCCAGCCGGTGGCGGTAGAGGAAGTGCATGTCGAGCGCGGCATCCGGCCAGGTCGCCTCGCCGATTACGTCGGCCAGCAGGCGATCCGCGAGCAGCTCGACATCTTCATCGGCGCCGCCCAGGGCCGCAAGGAGGCCATGGACCACGTGTTGCTGTACGGCCCGCCGGGCCTGGGCAAGACCACACTGGCGCACATCATTGCCCACGAGCTGGGCGTCGGCCTGCGCACCACCTCCGGACCGGTACTGGAGCGGCCGGGCGATCTGGCCGCCATCCTGACCAATCTGGCTCCCAACGACGTGCTGTTCGTGGACGAGATCCATCGCCTCAGCGCCACCGTGGAGGAGGTTCTCTACCCGGCGCTGGAGGATTTCCAGCTCGACATCATGATCGGCGAGGGGCCGGCGGCGCGCTCGATCAAGCTCGACCTTCCGCCGTTCACGCTGATCGGCGCTACCACGCGTGCCGGCCTGCTGACATCGCCGCTGCGCGATCGCTTCGGCATCGTGGCGCGGCTGGAGTTCTATACCGAGGAGGAACTGACGCTGATCGTGCAGCGCGCGGCGCGGCTGTTTGATTTTGTGCTGGACGAGGGCGGCGCCCACGAGCTGGCGCGCCGCTCGCGTGGCACGCCGCGCATCGCCAACCGCCTGCTGCGCCGGGCGCGTGATTACGCACAGATGCGCGCTGACGGCGCCGTGACGCGCGAGGTGGCCGACGCGGCGCTGGCCATGCTGGGCGTCGACCAGCGCGGCCTGGACGGCAACGACCGGCGCCTGCTGTCGGCCGTGCTGCAGAAGTTCGGCGGCGGCCCGGTGGGTGTGGACAACCTGGCGGCGGCCATCGGCGAGACGCGCGACACCATCGAGGACGTGATCGAGCCGTACCTGATCCAGCAGGGCCTGCTGATGCGCACGCCGCGCGGGCGGGTGGCCACCGAGGCAGCCAGTCTTTACCTGGGCCTGGCGCCGGCCGTGGCGCGCGGCGCTGCGCGGGACGATCTGTTCGACGACTGAATTTGTGCCGGCAGCGGGCGCAGTGCCGGCCGGCAGGTAAAATTCCGCGCTGCGGCAATGGTCTTAAGTGGCCGATGGCGCCGCCGCCTCACCGCAACCCTTCCCAAACACCCCCGCGGAGCATTGCTTGGCCAACGAGTTATCCATTGCCCACCTGGTGTTGGGGGCAGGTCCGGTCGTCAAAACCGTCATGGTGATCCTGCTCGGGGCCTCGGTGCTGTCCTGGACCATCATGCTGCGCAAGCGGCGCGCGTTTGCGCAGGTGGCGGCAGCCATCGAAGCCTTCGAGCGGCGCTTCTGGTCCGGTCAGGACATGGAAGAGCTCTACAAGGCGGCCGCCGGCAGTATTTATCCGCCGGGCAGCGTCGAGGGCCTGTTCATCGGTGGTTACCGCGAGTTCCGGCACCTGTACGAGCAGCCACATCTGCCGATCGAGGCGGCGCTCGATTCCGCCCAGCGCGGCATGCGGGCCGGCATGTCGCGCGAGATGGAGGCGCTCGACGAGCACTTGCCGTACCTGGCCACGATCGGCTCGATCAGCCCGTACATCGGCCTGTTCGGTACCGTGTGGGGCATCATGAGCGCCTTCCAGTCGCTCGGTACCACCGGTCAGCCAACCTTGGCTTTGGTCGCGCCGGCCATCTCCGAGGCGCTGGTCGCCACCGCCATGGGTCTGTTCGCGGCCATTCCGGCGGTGATTGCCTACAACCGCTTCGCGTCGGTGGTGGATCACCGCGCCGGCCAGTACGAGGCCTTCATCGAAGACTTCATGAGCCTGCTGCAGCGCCAGGCACATGCGTTTCGAGCCGGCCTGGGACAGCGCGGCGGCGTGAAGGGCTGACCGGCATGGCGCAGACGCAGGGCCGCCGCAGGCGCGGCCGGGTGGTGGCGGAAATCAACGTCGTGCCCTACATCGACGTGATGCTGGTGCTGCTGATCATTTTCATGATCACCACGCCGTTGCTGGAGCAGGGCGTGAAGGTGGACCTGCCGCAGGCCGAACAGGGCGAGCAGGTCGAACAGGAAAAACAGACCCCGATTCAGGTCACCGTGGACAAGGACGGCCGGTATTACTTCGACTTCGAGACTTATCGCAGCGAAGAGGGCAAGCCGGAGACTGCTGAGCGGCTGATTGCTCTGACTCAAGTGGCGCTGGAGAAGGCGCCCGATGCGCCGGTAGTGGTGCGCGGGGACAAGGCGGTGCCGTATCAGGCGGTCATCGACGCCATGGCCCTGCTCCAGCAGGCGGGCGCCAGGAAGGTCGGCCTCATCACCCAGGTTGCCGACTGAGCGCATGGCGAAACGGCGCGGCTCGAGCGGCGATCTGTCCCGCCCCCTGTTCTGGGCGGTGCTGGCTCACGTTGCCCTGATTCTGCTGCTGACGGTGGGCATCGATCTGTGGAAGGACAAGCCGGCGCGCCCGGCCGGCCAGCCGATCGAGGCCGAAGTGATCGACCCGGCGGCCCTGGATGCGGCCCGCGAACGGATCGATGCCGCTGAAAAGGCCCGTGCCGAGGCGGACCGTGCGCGTCAGGCCAAGCTCGAGGAGGAGCAGCGGCGCATCGAAGAGCTTCAGCGCCAGCGCGAGCGCGAACAGGAGCGTGCGCAGGCTGCCGCCGAGCAACGTCAGCAGGAGGAAGCCGCGGCTGCGAAAGCCGTCGAACAGGCGCAGCGCGAACGCGAGGCGGCCCAGCAAGCCGCGCAGGCAAAGCAGCAGGCGCAGGCCGAGGCACGTGCCGCTGCGGAAAAAGCCGCAGCGGCCAAGGCGGCAGCAGAAAAAATTGCCGCCGAGAAGGCCGCTGTTCAGAAAGCAGCAGCCGACAAAGCTGCGGCCGACGCCAAGCAACAGGCGGATGCGATCGCCGCCAAGCAGGCGGCCGAGCAGAAACTCCAGCAGGAACAGGCGGCCAAGGCGGCGGCCCAGAAAGCAGCAGCCGAGAAAGCTGCTGCCGAGAAGGCCGCCGCTCAGAAAGCGGCGGCCGACAAAGCCGCAGCGCAACAGGCAGCCGCCGCCAAGGCTGCAGCGGACAAGGCCGCGGCAGATAAAGCAGCCGCGCAGGCCGCCGCTGCAAAGGCTGCCGCCGACCAAGCTGCCGCCGCGCAGGCAGCGGCCGGGGCCGCCGAGCAGGCAAACCAGATCAACGGCTTTGTCGCGGCAATCCAGCGGCAGGTGCAGGCGCGCTGGCGCAAGCCGCTGAACTGGCCGCCGGGCCTGCGTTGCGAGCTGCGCGTGAAACTGCTGCCCAGCGGCGAGGTGATCGGTGCGCAGGTGGTGGCATGTGGGGATGATCCGGCCTTCGTCGAGTCGGTCGAGCAGGCGGTGATGGCGGCGTCGCCGTTACGGGTTCCAACGGATATCAGGCTGTTCAATGAACATTTCCGAAACTTCATTTTCGAGTTCAAGGCGGATGCGGTTTGACCTGCGCTGGATGGGGCTGCTGTTGCTGGCCCTGGTCGGCGCGGCGCACGCGGAGCTGCGGATCGAGATCACGCAGGGCGCGGCGCAGACCATCCCGATCGCCGTCGTGCCGTACGCCAACGACGGCGGGGCCGACTCCATTCACGCCGTGGTCGGGGCCGATCTGACGCGCTCCGGGCAGTTTCGCGTGGTGGCCGACGAGCAGATGCTGTCGCGCCCGACCGAGGCGGCGCAGGTCGATTTTCGCGACTGGCAGCTGGTGATGGCCCAGTACCTGACCATCGGCCGGATATTGCCGCAGCCGGACGGGCGCTTCACGGCCGAGTTCGAGCTGTTCAACGTCGCCACCGGCCAGCGCATGACCGGCGCCCGCTTTCCGGGCGTTGCGCCGGCCAGCAAGCGCCGCCTGGCGCACCACATCGCCGACTTGATCTACGAAGCCATCACCGGCGTGCATGGCGTGTTCGGCACTCGCGTGACCTACGTGACGCAGGTCGGCAACAACTACGAGCTGCAAATCGCCGACGCCGACGGCTACAACCCGGTCACGGTGCTGCGCACGCAGGAGCCGATCCTGTCGCCCACCTGGTCGCCGGATGGCCGGTTCGTCGCCTATGCGACCTACGCCAACCGGCGGGCCGCCATTTTTCGTCAGGATGTCAGCACCGGCGTGCGCCAGCTGGTGGCGTCGTTTCCGGGTCTGAACGGCGCCCCGGCGTTTTCCCCGGACGGCGGTCGTATTGCGATGGTGCTGTCCAAGGATGGCAACCCGGACATCTACGTGATGGACCTGGCCGGCGGCCCGCCGCGGCGCATCACCCAGCATTACGCCATCGACACGGAGCCGAGCTGGTCGCCCGACGGACGCTACATCTACTTCACGTCCGATCGCAGCGGTGGCCCGCAGGTCTATCGTGTGCCCGCCAGCGGTGGCGCCGAGGAGCGGGTGACCTTCGACGGCAACTACAACACCCGCCCGGCGGTGTCGCCCGACGGGCGCAAGATCGCGATGGTGCACGGGGCAGCGGGGCGCGGCTACCGGATTGCCGTGCTCGACATCGCCAGCCGCCGACTCGACGTACTGACCGATGGTCCACTTGACGAATCGCCGGGCTTTGCGCCCAACGGACAGGTCATCATCTATACTGCGAAATCCGGTGGCGCCGAGGCGCTCGCCACTGTTTCGATCGATGGCAATGTTCGCCAGCGCCTGGGCGTCGTCCAGGCCAAAGTGCGAGAACCCGGTTGGTCGCCGTTCGGTGCCACACCCTGATTTCCCCCCAACGCTCGTGAGGAGCTTCTGCCCATGAAGAAGTTTTTGTATGTGTGCGTGATTGCCCTGACCGCCGTGGCTGCGACCGGTTGCGGCAAGAAAGCCACCACCCGCGCCGGGGGCGATGCGGCATCGACGTCCGGCACCGCCGGCACCGGCACGGGGGCGGATGGTGCCTACGGGGCCGGTTCCGGCACCGGATTTGCGGCCGGCTCGCTGGATGATCCCAGCAGCCCGCTGTCGCAGCGCAAGATCTACTTCGGCCTGGATCGCTACGACGTCACCGATGAATATCGTTCGCTGGTCGAGGCGCACGCCGGCTATCTGCGCAGCAGCCCGAGTGCGGCGGTTACGCTGGAAGGCCATACCGACGAGCGCGGCTCGCGCGAGTACAACATCGCGCTGGGCGAGCGCCGCTCGAACGCGGTGCGCGACCTGCTGGTGGCGCTGGGTGCCTCGGCAAGCCAGATCACCACGGTCAGCTACGGCGAGGAAAAGCCGGCCTCCGATTGCCATGACGAGAGCTGCTGGTCGCAGAACCGGCGCGTGGAAATCGTCTACACCGCACGGTAATTGCTGATGCTGCACCGTTCCGGCCGCCGCGGCGGCGCATTGCTCGTCTTGCTGGCGCTGGCCGGCGCGGTGTCGGCAGCGACCAGTCCCAAGGACTTCGACCAGCGTCTGACGGCGCTGGAGCAGGCGGCCAGCGCCGCCGGTGCAGGGGCTGGCCAGAGCCAGGCGCAGGTGGTGATGCAATTGCAGCAGATGCAGGCCGAGCTGCGCCAACTGCGGGGCATGGTGGAGGAATCCGCCAATCAAGTGCAGCAGCTGCAAAAGCGCCAGCGCGAGTTCTATCTGGATCTCGACGGTCGGCTGAGCGCGCTGGAAGGGAGGGGGGCGCCGTCCGGTGGGGCTGCTGCGCCGCCAGCCGAGCCGGGGCCTGACGCCGCAGCGCCGAGCCTGCCACCCGGCGGGTCGGCAGGCGTCGATGCGCCCGCATCGCCGGGGCCCGCGTCGTCTGCCGCAGATGTCGGGCCGGTCGAGAGGCCAGTTGCGTCGGTCAGCGACGCTGCACCGGCGGCGCCGGTCATTGCTCCGTCTCCTGCGCCGGTGCCCGCCGGCCAGGTGGCATCGGTTGCGCCGGCCGCGGTTGCGGCGGATGCCGGCGGGGAACAGGCTGCCTATCGGGCGGCTTCCGAGCTGCTGCGCATCGGACGCTACGAGGACGCCATCGCCGGCTTCCAGGCGCAGCTTCAGCAATATCCGGGCGGCAGTCTTGCCGACAACGCGCAGTACTGGATCGGTGAGGCGTACTACGTCACGCGCCAGTTCGACCGTGCGCTGGCCGAATTCCAGCGCGTCGTGGCGCAGTATCCACAGTCGCCCAAGGCGGCGGACGCCCTGCTCAAGGTGGGTTATATCCAGTACGAGCGTCGGCAGTTCGCGGCCGCCCGCCAGACGCTGACGGACCTCAAGACCACCTGGCCCAACAGCCCGGCCGCCCGTCTGGCGGACAACCGCCTGAGCCGGATGAAGGAAGAGGGCGTCTGAGCCGCCCGCCGGCTGGTTTGCAATGACCGTACATGCCCAGGCTGCGCCGGCGCACGTGCCGGTGGTTCGCCTCAAGATCACCGAAATCTTCCATTCGATACAGGGTGAAGGCCTGACGGCCGGCGTGCCGACGGTGTTCGTGCGCCTGACCGGCTGCCCGCTGCGTTGCAGTTACTGCGATACCGCCTATGCATTCACGGGCGGCGAGTACCTGCAGCTGCCGGCGATCCTGAGCCGCGTGGCGGCCTTCGCGACCTCGCATGTGACCGTAACCGGCGGCGAGCCCTTGGCCCAGGCCGGCTGCCTGGAGCTTCTGAGCGCCTTGTGCGACGCGGGTCATCAGGTGTCGCTCGAAACCAGCGGCGCGCTCGACGTGGCGGCGGTCGACCGGCGCGTGGTGCGCGTGCTCGACCTGAAAACGCCATCATCCGGCGAATGCGCCCGCAACCTGTATGCAAATCTGGACCTGCTGCAGGCGAGCGATCAGGTGAAATTCGTGCTGACCGATCGGGCCGACTACGACTGGGCGGTCGAAACCGCCAAGCGGTATGACATTGCCAGCCGGGCCTGCGTGCTGTTTTCTCCCGCCTTCGGCTTGCTCGACGCCGCCACGCTGGCCGACTGGATGCTGGCCGACCGGCTGCCCTTTCGCCTGCAGTTGCAACTGCACAAACTGCTGTGGGGCGAGGTGCCGGGCCGATGAATGAGTCCGCGCGTGGCCCGGCCGTCGTGCTGCTGTCCGGCGGGCTCGATTCCGCCACGGTGCTGGCCATGGCGCGCGCTGATGGCTATCTGTGTCATGCGCTGAGCATCGACTACGGACAGCGTCACGGCGCGGAACTGGCGGCGGCGGCGCGGGTGGCCGCTGCCGGCGGAGCGGCCAGCCATCGCACGGTCTCGGTCAACCTCGACGCCATCGGTGGCTCCGCCCTGACCGATGTGTCGATCGATGTTCCGTCGTCGCCCAGCGCCGGCATACCGGTGACCTACGTGCCGGCCCGCAACACGGTGTTCCTCGCCATCGCACTGGGTTACGCGGAAGTGTTGGCCGCATCAGCCATCTTCGTGGGCGTCAACGCGGTCGACTATTCCGGCTATCCGGACTGTCGGCCGGCGTTCATCGACGCATTCCAGGTCCTGGCGGACGTCGCCACCAAGGCCGGCGTGGAAGGCCAGGGGCCACGCATCGCCGCGCCGCTGCTGCGACTATCCAAGGCCGATATCGTTCGCCGTGGTCAGGAACTGGGCGTCGATTATGGGCTCACGGTGTCTTGTTATAATGCCGACCCGCAAGGCCGGGCCTGCGGCCAGTGCGACGCCTGCCGCCTGCGGGCGGAAGGCTTTCGCGCCGCCGGCGTGGCCGATCCCACCATCTATTTCCCCGCCTGACCGTATCCATTCCGGCCCATTCGGGCCTGCCCCCACGGGGCCGTTAGCTCAGTCGGTAGAGCAGCGGACTTTTAATCCGCGTGTCCTGGGTTCGATTCCCAGACGGCCCACCAATAAAAACAATCACTTAGACCATTTTACCGCTCTGTTCATTGTTGGCGAGGCGCGCCTCAGGCGCGTTTTTTTCTTCCTGCGCTTCCTGCGGGCAGTATCGAACGGCTGATGTTAGGTACCATGTAGAAAGCGCCATCGACAGCTAGGCTGAGCGCTCGTTCTGGTCGTTACGCTAGGTGTAGCGGGCCTTCCCGGTCGTCTTTCGAGACGGATTTTATGTCATTATTTACATATTTATTCAGTCAAAAGATAGATATTGATAAGCATGTCGGGGGTTATTTATGAAACGGACTCTGTGGAATACATCAGTCGCAGCGCAAGACCCCAGCCTAAAGAAGATTGTGCTTTCTATTGAGCAGAAAGCTAGGCTGACAAAAATCGTTTCTGATTCCATGGTTGATTATACGCGCCGTGACGCATCTAAGACACCGCATGTTGTTGTCAAGAAAAGTACGGAGCGGAGCTAAATATAAAGTTTCTTCGGGCTGTTAACATGCGAAATTCTCTCCTAGTCTATAATTTGGAGAGTAGCCCGCTACGGCAGATGGATTTACCTCAAGCGAATTACATTCGAGGGTATTTGGCGGGCCTTCCTTCAGTTACTGTTGTGGAGGAGCCGAGTTATTTCGATAAAGACTACCTCTCAGAATTTGCTAGCTTTTACTCGACTTCGGCTAGGTCTTATCCAAATATTTGTAGGCGTTGGCACTTCTTCTCTGGAGCGTCAATTTCACGAGATACTCTGCGCCGATTTGCAGCCGGTCAAAAGAAAACGCTTCGCAGGCTCCAAGAGTGCTATGTTGGATTTTCTGTCATTCGACCTATCCCGTCGGCTCCATTCGGAAAAACTGTTCTCAAATGGTATCCTGATCAAGACTTGGATACGCCTCGCGTAACCAATCCATCGCGGCCATATCATGTTCATCTCTTGGGTCAGGAGTTAACCGTGACCGGTCTCGCGTGGCAACAGCAGGATGTTGCGGTGGCGGCCTGTGCGACTGTAGGTCTGTGGACGATGTTTCAATCTTCAGCGTTTGATGAGAATCACGCAATTCCAACCACTGCGGAGATTACAAAAAAGGCCAACTTGGGTTTTTCGGCTGGCAGGCGGATATTCCCAAGCAGGAGTCTTACTTGGGAGCAGATTAGTGAGGCCATCAAAGCATGTGATCTCTCCCCATTGGTGATTGACGGAGATATTGAAACGAACCATAGTGGGCGTGGCTTCTCAAAAAAATTGTTTGCCACTA
Organism: Immundisolibacter sp.; assembly: GCF_014359565.1. Lineage (NCBI taxonomy): Bacteria > Pseudomonadati > Pseudomonadota > Gammaproteobacteria > Immundisolibacterales > Immundisolibacteraceae > Immundisolibacter > Immundisolibacter sp. Next base: position 682,626 of record NZ_JACIZD010000001.1, read on the forward strand.
CCTGCGCGGCTTTTATTCGATCTGGCTATCCGGTCTTAATGTTGGGGCATATTCTCGGGGGTGGTGGGCATGCAACTGTCGCAGTTGGGTTTCGTTCGCGTTTGTCAGATAAAGTAGCGCTGCCAAATGTCGTACCGCAAGATTCTAGTATTAATGTTATATATGTCAACGAGGACAACGTTGGTCCTTATGTAAGAACGGAAATCGGGTTTGTTGACGAAGTTGACCAGCGCGAAGACCAGCGTGTTTGTCTTAGGGATCGGCCTCCAGCCTATGCGCAGAATGCGGCTGCCATTGGGTATGAGTTTGTTCCTAGGCAGCTTATTTGTGGGGTTCATAATGATTTGAGAATGGGGCACGACCAGCTGCTTGGCTATGCGGAGTGGCTTGCGGGGGTCTTTTCTCAGGTGCTTGAGGTTGCAAGCAGCGCGCGTGGTGTTCAGTATGATGGGCCACTTTTCTCAGCGCGATTTGTTCGGTTGGCCGACTATTTGGGTCAAGGGCTCAAAGAGCTATTGAGTGACGTGCCTGCTGTTCTATCGAAAGTACGGTTGGGCTTGGTGGAACACGTGCGGCCCATGCCCCTTTACATTGGGTTGATCAGAATAGGTTTAAGTGATTCGCATTCGTCAGTGCTTGCAGACATTCTTTTGGATACAACCGACACGGACCATAGTCCGACTACCGCTCTCGCGTTGGTTAGTTACTTGCCGCTAGTGTCCGCCTCTTTTCGGCAGTGGGCGATTCCTATTGTTGACGCATTTTAACTTTTTTATTGCTGTGCGTGGCAAGGGGTTTTGTCGCGGTCGACCGGGTCAATGTCGGTAGACATGGGTCGATTTGATGAGGGGAAGTGCCGATGTCAGCGGGGCGCGTACAGTTATTGACAGTACTCCAAGGCCACTCGCGCTAACGCGCTTGTGGGTGAAAACTCCAGGTTTACGTTCTGAACAACGCGCCACTCGTGAAGTCGGGTTGGTACAGTGATTACGCCAGCCTCAACGCCGACTATCTGGTAACCAATCGGTTCGCCGTATAGGCCCAGCCGGTCTGACCAAGCGCGGGCCAGCGTGACGTTGAGCTCTTTGCGCTGCACATAGGGGCCACCCAGGACTTCCACGAAGTCGGCCCAGCTTCCCGTGTCTGCTGCTTGTCTTGCCGCTTCGAGCACGCCTTCCGGCGCTTGCGCGATGCGGCGCAATTCGCGCCAGATGCTCACCGGCGGCCCGCCGATTTGCTGGAATTGTCGAATGCCCCAGGTGCTCGCCCAGGCTGTCACCCTCTCGGCGGCCGTTTGTCCGTCCTGCCCGGATTCGTCCTCGTCGATATAGGTGCCGTCCACGTTCTTCGAGACGTACTTGGCGACGTACCCGGTCGCACGGCCTTTGCTGCGGTCGATCGCTATCGCTTCGAAACGGTGGGTGGCCGCGCCCGGCTCGTCGGGGTGTTCCGACAGGGCGTAGTGACGAAGAATTTCTCTTACCGTTTCGGTTTGATTGGGGCGCATGAACATCAGCACATGCCAATGGGGCGTTTCGTCGTGGTGTGGTTCGGCAATACGAAGGCCGTAGGGGCGAACGCCAGCGCGGGCCAATGCTGTCCGGGCGCGCGCCCACAACTTGCACAGGTAAGCCTGTGCTTCACCCGGTGTTGTGGCGTCATAGCGTGGATTCGGGTCTCCGCTCACCGATAAGCTGCGGTGCATGCGTCCCGGACAGGTGATCGTGTAGAACTCGCCGACATCGCCGCTACGGTCGGCCCGGAAGTGGGCCGACATCCGGCGGTTCCTGGCCGCCGCAGCCGCTGACCGGGGGCGCTCGAAGGGTCGCCCCTGGTCGTCTTCGATGTCGACGCAGCGGGCGACGGACAAGGTCGCCGAATCGGACAAAATAGCGGACATTCCGGGCAATGCGTTTCAAGCGTATGATCGGCAACCGGCTGTCATATAAGAAAATTATTGACCATACAACAGGACATTCTGGTGGACATCCAGGACCCACAAAAGCTTGCCCTACGTGTCGAGACTGACCGCTTCGGCCCGTTCACGTTTCAGGTCGGCCTGAACCTGCAGGCGCTGGAACTGCCGCTGGTGCGGATCAAGGATGCTCATCGGCGTTTCATCGGCTCGCCGCTCGCGCAAGTGGCCAACCAGCTTGAGCAGGAAGTGCTGGTGGAGTCCGTGCACGGCACCAACACCATCGAAGGCGGCGACCTTACCCCAGAGGAAACGGGCGCGGTGCTGGCGCTGCCGCCGGAGCAGATCAAGGCGGAGCGGCAGCTACGGGTGCGCAACATCAAGGCGGCCTACGATCTGGCCCATGCCACGGCGGCCGATCCGCGCTGGCGCCTCGACGTCGATTTCCTGCGCGCCGCGCACCTCACCCTGTGCCGTGACCTGCCCCATGAGAACTACCAGCCGGGCGTCATCCGCAACAATCCCCGCAACAGCATCACGCGCGTGGGTGACGCCGCGCACGGCGGCCAGTACAAACCGCCCCAATACGGTCGGGACATCGAGCGCCTGCTGCAGGGATTGGTGCACTGGCACGACACGCTGCTGGACGCTGGCGTACCCCCGACCATCCGGGCGCCGCTGGTGCACCTTTACTTCGAACGGATTCACCCGTTCTGGGACGGCAATGGCCGGGTCGGCCGCGTCATCGAAGCAACGCTGCTGCTGCAGGGGGGGTTCCGCTACGCACCGTTCGCGTTGTCGCACTTCTACCTGGAGCATATCGACGCGTATTTCAGCCTATTCAACACCTGCCGCAAGGCGGACGAAGCCGACAAGGCGCATCCGAACCAGGCGTTCGTGGCCTTCCACCTGGACGGCATGCGCCAGACGCTGGATGCGCTTCACGACCGGGTGAACCGTATCGTCGATCAGTTGCTGTTCGATGCCCGCCTGGTGGCCGCGCTTGAGGCTGGGGAACTCAACCCGCGCCAGTACGCCATCGTGCGCAGGGTGCTGGACAACGGCCGGCCGCTCGCGCTGACCGAGCTGCGTCAAAGCTCGGCCTACCAGACTCTCTACCGCAAAAAAACGGACAAGACCAAACAGCGCGACCTGCGCCGGTTGCGCGAGCAGGGCTGGCTGCGGGTGGATGCCGGCGGCATGTTGAGGCCGGGCATTACCGCCGGACCAGATGATGGCGTGCCCTGAAGGCAGCCGGCGCGAGGGGCGTCGCTGTTATCGCGGCGGGCCGGCAGGCATGGGCGGATCAGGTCTCGCCGCCCCGGCCCGGTGGTCTTGATCCCGGGATGAATCGGCCCCGCAGGCCGCCGTGGCGTTCACAGGTCCAGATGCTCCTGCTGGCGTGCGGTCGCCGGGGCGGTGCGCAGTGCCGGCGGTGGCGGGCCGAGTGCCGCGCCGGTCAGCAGCGGCCCGGCCAGGATGCGTTCGAGCAGTTCGGACTGCGCGCCGTAGCCGGCCAGGGTTTCTTCCAGCAGGTGCAGCAGGGCCAGCAGCTCGGTGGTGTACTCGGCCGGCCAGGCGGCGGGCGCGATGTCGTCCAGCGGCGAGGACTTGCGGCCCTTGCGCTGGCGCATGCGGTAACCCAGCCAGGACTGCACCACCTTGAGGCCGGACACCTCGAAGTTCCACACCGCTGGCGCCACGGGCGCGAACTCCCCCGTGCCCACCTGCAACACCTGCCGGGCCGGGTCATAGGCGTAGCGCTGCGGCAGGCCGGCGCCGTCCTCCGCCGCCACGGCGCGCAGGCAGCGGGCATGGCCGGCGGGCCAGGTCTGGCCTTGCGCAAAGCGCTCGCCGTAGCTGTGCAGGTACAGCAGCCGGCGGCCGAGCGCGCAGGCGGCCGCGAACAGCGTGCCGTCCAGCGTGACCGGCACGTGCACGGCGCGGTTCTGGAGTTCGGCGCCAAAGCGGGCGGTGTAGGCCGGCTGGGCCAGCACGGCGTACAGGTAAGCGGCGATGTCTGGCACCGTTACGGCGCGGCCGTATTCGGCGGCGAGTGTTTCCAGCAGGCGCGGGTGCAGGTTGGGTCGTGTGGCGGCGGCGTCGCGCCACAGCGGCAGGATGTCTTTGGCGCCACGGCCGGAAAAATGATCCAGGTCCGGCGGGTCCGCTGAAACGGTGAGCGCTGGCCCGTCGCCGAGAGGCTTGGTGAGCAGGCTGGAGAAGTAGATCTGCGCTGGCGAGAGCGTGAGCCACAGCGGCGCACGCGGGCGGGACAGGAGCCTTCCGTCGAATGCAATGAACTGCCGGTCGAAAGATCGGTATCCATAGGGGCGAATCGGCGGCGCCGCGGCGTCGGAGGGTAAGGTCGCGATCGCGGGGGCCGGCCGCGCATCCTCCCCACCGATGGTTTTATAGCGCTCCCCAACTACACGGTCCGTGCTTTCGGCGAATAGATGCGCCCGGTCCGCGGCTTGCAGCAATGTTCGCCAGCGCTTTTCGAGCACATCTGCCGTCGGCGCAATAGGCCAGATGCGCTTGGCTTGTACGCCGGAGTGCTGCCACGGCATCAATTCCGTCAGTGCCGGCCAGTCGAAAAACGCCGCCGTGCTGCGCGGCCGCAGTGGCGCGGCCCAGTCGCCGGGGCAGACATCGAAGTGCAGGTCGGCGAAGTCCTGCACGCCTTCCAGTCGGTCGAGCTTTTCCGCCCGCGTGCCTTCCAGCCGGCAGTAGTGCACGGCCGCCGGGGTGGCCGGGTCCGGCGCGCCGTAGCGCACGGCGATGGCAATCGCCACCGGCGTCTGGATGTCGAACACGTTCTCGTCTTGGCGGGTGCCGCGGCCCTCGCCGCCCAGGTCCACGATCCACACCTCGTCGCAGGTCCGGCGCAGGTGTTCGCGCATGCCGGCGAAGGCGTCGCCGTCCAGGTACGAGGCGGCGGTGATGAAGCTCACCACGCCCGGACCGGGCGCGTCGCCCGGCGCCGCGGTTTCGAACACCTTCCACAGCGCCCAGCGCCAGAAGTACACGTACAGGTTGTAGAGGTTCTTGAGCTGCCCGCCCTTGCCGGCGGCGCGCACCGGCTCGGCGTAGTCGCGCAGGATGGCGTCGGTGCCGTCCTTGGCCTCGCCCCAGCGCACCCAGGCGCCGGTGGCGGCGCGGTTGTCGGCGTCGGCGGCGGCGTGGCGGTCGTAGGGCGGGTTGCCGATGCACACCAGGATCGGCGTGCGCTCCTTCACGTCGCGCGCGCGGCGGTGCTGCTCGCCGATGGGCCGATACATCAGCGGCAGCTCGGGAATGCGCTCGTGCGGCGATTCGAGCGTGTTGGTCAGAAAGATGTTGACGCCCTGCGCCAGCGGCGGCGCGCCGGCTTCGCGCAGCGCGCGGGTCAGGCGCAGCGCCGCCACCGCGTAGGGGCCGACCATCAGCTCGAAACCGTAGAGCTGCCGCGCCAGGTTCTGCGCCCGGCCGGGCAGTGCGCCGGCGCCTTCCCGCTCGCGCACGCGCTCGGCGGTGTGCTCGACGATGCCCAGCAGGTAGGTGCCGGTGCCGACCGCCGGGTCCAGCGTGGCGACGCCGGCATCGGCAAAGCCAAAGCGCTTGCCCAGGCGCTGGCGCAGCAGCGCGTCCACCAGCCGCACCTGTGCCTGCACCACCTCCACCGGGGTGTAGTAGGCGCCGGCGTTCTTGCGCAGCCTGGGGTCGTAGGCGGCCAGAAAGTCTTCGTAGAAGTGCAGCCAGGGGTCGCGCCGGCCGTGCGTCATGGTGCCCGGCGGCACGGCGCGCACCACGCGCTGGATGAGCGCCACCGAGGCGCCGATGTCGGCGCGCAGTTGCGGGTCGGTGAGCACGTCCAGCGCGCGGGCGAGCAGCGAGTTGGCGTGCGTGAGGCTTTCCACCGCCGCGTCCAGCAGCAGCGTGTCGCTGCCGTCCGAGCGCGCCAGCAGCAGGGCGAACACCACCGTCTGGGCGTAGGAATCGGCCAGCTCCGCGTCGCTGGCGTCGGGGAACAGGTACGCCCGCCAGTCGTGCGCCACCGCCTGCATGGCCGGCGACTGGCGGGCCAGCGCGTCGTGCACGTCGTCGCGCAGCAAGCGGCACAGCGGGGCAATGAGGGCGGCGAGCTGACCGGCCGAGGCCGGCACCAGCGGTTCCCAGGCGTAGAAGTCGCGCAGCAGGGCATCGAGCGCGGCTACGCCCGCGTCGTCCAGCGCCCGCGCACCGAGCTGCGTCAGGTCGCCGGCAAAGCGCGCGCGGCGCAGGCACTCGCCGCTGCGGTAAAGCGCCCAGTCGTTGCCGTCGGTGTAGACCAGGTTCGGCAGGTGCGCGAAGCGCTGCCACTGCTGGCGGTTGTGGCCGGTGTAGCGGCCCACGTCCACGCCCGTGCCCGGCGCCTTCAGTTCCACGTAGCCGCACAGCAGTGCGCCGACAGTGACGGCAAAGTCGGGCCGGCCGGGCTGGTCCGGCAGCGGGCTTTCGTCCTTGGCCACCACGACTAGTCCCTGCATCGTGCCCATGGCGGTGAGCAGGCGTTCGGTCGGGCCGCGCAGCTGGTCTTCCGGCTGGCCGGCGGCGTGGGCGGCGAACTTGGCGGCTACCTCGGCTGCGAAGGTCTGTGCGGGCTGCGGATGCTGGGCGGGGGCTGTCATGGGCGCAAAAGCGTACACCGTTTGGGGTGATGTCCGGACTGCGTATGAGGTGTGCCGTGTAGAGGTTGCCCGCTGTTTTGTGCCTGCGCAGATTCACGCGCTGCGGCGGTGCTAGACTTGGTTTTCGTTTTAGGCCTCGGGGTGTTCGTCGTGTCGAGTGCGTTGTGCGAGATTCCGTCTTTTGTGTAGGGCGGGTCTTGTCAGTCTCCGGCAAGGGAATGCGGATTCATTCAGGTACTTCGGTCCGGTGCAAGTCGGAATTCGTTACAAGTGGCGACCTGGCTCCGGTAATAAACCGGGGTGTTGAATAGAATCATTCATTCATGAATTCCCTATCTTCAGTCATTATCTATACATGGCATATCTGATCGTAAAGCAGACCAAGAAAACCCTTTCCAAGGGCAAGTTCCTCGATCGCGAGAGCGGAGAAATTTACGAACGCGAACGGTTGACCACGGATAGGGAAGCCTATCTGAACAGCGTGGATCCGGTGTGCTGGGTGCCGTGGATCGACATGGCGATGACCTTCTCCACCCGCGCCAAGGCAGAGCAGATACGACGCGTTTTGCCGATCGAGAACGTGTCGATCGAAGTCGTGTAGCGGCGCATCCAGTCCGGACGGGCCACTCGGCCGGATACTCCCTAAGTCCGCTCTTGCGGTGCCCGGACGGGATTACCTGCCCTGGGCATTGCCGCCTATCGGGCAAAAGACGCCAATCACCGCCCGCCGCTGTCCGCGGATGGCGGTTTTTTTGTAGCCGCGCAGCGCGAGGACTGTTCGAAATGTACGAACGTCTATTGCCGATGATCCTGATCCTGGCGTCCGGCCTGGCCTGGCGGCTGGTGCTGCCCGGTGGTATTCCGATGCAGCAGGTGCGTCAGGTGCTCAACACCCTGGTCATCAACCTGCTGGTGCCGGCGCTGATTTTCGGCGTGTTCCTGAATGCCCACCCGGAGCCGGCGCTGTACCGCGTGCCCTTGGTGGCGCTGGTCACGATCAGCGTGTGCCTGGGCGCCGGGCTGCTGGTGTTCGGCGCCATGCTGCGGGCCGGGCACCTGACGCGCGCCGAGGCCGGGGCGGCGGTGCTGGCGGTCGGCTTTGGCAATGGCCTGGGCGCTGCGCTGGCGGTGGTGGAGGGCCTGTTTGGCGGCACCGCCACGCGCGTGCCCCTGATGTACGAGATGTTCGCCACGGTGCCGGTGCACTGGTCGCTGGGCGTGGCGCTGGCGGCGTGGTTCGGCGGCGCAGCGGTCGGCTGGAAGAGCGCGCTGGTGGTGCTGCGCATGCCGCCTTTCTGGGCCACGCTGGTTGCGCTCGCCGTCAACGCCAGCGGCGTGGTGGTGCCCGATAGCCTGGTTCACGCCTTTGGCGTGCTGGGCCAGGCTTCGGTGCCGCTGCTGCTGTTCGTGGTCGGCAGCACGTTCACGTTCAAGGGCCTGTCGCGCTTGTCCGTGCTGGTGCCGGTGGTGCTGCTGCGGCCGGTGCTGGGCGTGGCGGCGTGCCTGCTGGCGGCGCGGGCGCTGAATCTCGACGGCACGCTGCTGACTGCCACGGCGATCGTGGCGGCGGCGCCGTCGGTGGCGGTGGGGATTGCGATCTGCGAGCGCTTCAAGCTCGATTCGGCGTTGTTCACCGCCGCGCTCACCGTGACGACGGTGTTGTACGTGGTCGTTGCGCCCTATCTGCAAGGCTGGATTGGATGATGAATACGCTTGCCGATGATCCTCACCTCGCCTGCACGCGGCTGCCGCGGACGATGGCGCGCGCTGGGCGCGCGATCGCAGCGTGACGCTGCCGTTGCGTTCGATCCGGTCGCGGCCCGGGGCCGCTCTCACGGCGGTTCTGCGGTGTGGGAGGCCCGCCCTCGGGCCGAATGCTTGATCGAAGATTTCGCGGTGGGGGCGCCGCCCACAGGGATAAGGGGCCTAGCCAACCCCCAATCCGCCGCCAGCGCTTGCAGGGAACATGAAACTCCCGTGCGGGAAACAGCGCCCGTAGCGGACGCTTTCCGCGCAGGCTTCCGGTTCAGTCGGGCATGGCCGGCTGTTCGCCGTCTTCGTCCTCGCCGTCGTCCGCGTACTCGACCACGGTTGGTACGTAGGCGCCTTCGATCGGGTGCAGGATGTAGCCGCCCGATTTGGTGTCCCGTTCCAGGGTCAGCCAGCCGCGCTCGGCGGCCTCTTCCAGCATGGCGTTGAAGCTGCGAAAGCCGTAGAAGCGCTCGTTGAAGCCCGGCCGGCGTCGGCGCAGGGTCTGCTTGACCATCGAGCCCCAGATTTTCTGCTCCTCGCCGCGGTCCTCGACCAGCGCGCCGACGGTTTCCATGATCAGGCCAAGGCCCTTGGTGGAGCGGCTGGCATCGGTCGTCAGCTCACCATCGTCCTCATGATCGGCTGGGGCAGGTGCCTGGTCCGGCGCGCCGTTCGGCAGGCTGTCGAATAGGTTGCCCAGGTTGTCGTTGTCGGCGGTGACGGCGACGGTCTCGCTGCGCTTGCGCCGCCCGCCGCGCGAGCGGGACTTGCGTTTCGGTTCTTCGGGTACGGTTTCGGCCGCCACTTGTTCGGTGGTCGTCAGCGGCGCCGGTGGCTCGACGGGGGCCGCCGCCTTGGGTTTGGCGCTGCGCCGGCGGGCGGCGGGTTTCTTGGGCGTGTCGCCACGCACCAGGTCGTCGTAGTAGATGAACTCGTCGCAGTTGGCGATCAGCAGGTCCGACGTGGAACTGGCCACGCCCACGCCGATCACTTCCTTGTTGTTCTCGCGCAGCTTGGACACCAGCGGCGAGAAGTCCGAATCGCCGGAGATGATCACGAAGGTGTTGACGTGGCCCTTGGTGTAGCAAAGGTCGAGCGCGTCGACGACCAGGCGGATGTCGGCCGAATTCTTGCCGGACTGGCGCAGGTGCGGGATTTCGATCATCTCGAAGGCGGCCTCGTGCATGGCCGGCTTGAATTTCTTGTAGCGTTCCCAGTCGCAGTAGGCCTTCTTGACCACGATCGGGCCCTTCAGCAGCAGCCGCTCCAGAACCCGGCGGATGTCGAACTGGTCATACTTGGCGTCGCGCACGCCCAGCGCCACGTTCTCGAAGTCACAAAACACGGCCAGAATCGGCGTACGGTGGCTGGTCGGTGTGCTCACGGGGTTTCCTGGCGGGCGAAGGGCGGCGGCCATTATAGGCACCCTGCGAGGACGGACTCCCATGACGCACCGCGTCGCGATCACCTATTGCACGCAATGTCGCTGGTTGCTGCGCGCGGCCTGGATGGCGCAGGAACTGCTGAGCAGCTTCGAGGATGAACTGGCCGAAGTGGCGCTGCGCCCCGGTCGAGGCGGCGTGTTCGAGGTACACGTGGATGATGTGTTGATCTGGTCGCGCGGCGCCGAGGGGCGCTTTCCGGACATCAAGGAACTGAAGCAACGGGTGCGCGACTGCGTCGCCCCCGGCCGTGATCTTGGCCATGTGGACCGCTGAGCGTTGGCGGCAGGCCGCGCGCCGGCTACTGCTGGCGCTGGCGGTGTTGCCGGGCCTCGCCGCGGCCCAGGCCGCGGGACCGCATGCCCGCGTGGAGCTGCTGGCCGACGTGCGCGGCGTGCTGCCGGGCCAGCCGTTTGCGCTCGGCGTGCGGTTCAAACTTGACCGCGGCTGGCACATCTACTGGCAAAACCCCGGCGACTCCGGGCAGGCGCCGCGCATCGACTGGCAGTTGCCGCCAGGATTCAGCGCCGGCGACATCGAGTGGCCTTATCCAGAGCAGGTGTCGCCACCGCCGGTGGTGACCTACGGCTACGCGGACGAGGTTCTGCTGCCGGTGGCGGTGACGCCGCCGGGCACGCTGGCCGGCCCGGGGCAGGTCAGCCTGCGTGCCACGGTGCATTACCTGATCTGCAAGGACCTGTGCCTGCCCGAGCAGGCGCAGCTAGCGCTCGACCTGCCGCTGCTGGAACGGGCCGATCCGGACCCGGCCGGACAACGGGCGATTGCCGATGCCCGCGCGCGGCTGCCGCGCCATTTGCCGGAAATACATCTGGGCGCCGGCCGTTTCGGCGATCGGGTGTACCTGGACTGGCCGGCCGGGGTGGCGCCGGGCGCGGCGCAGTTCTTCCCGGACCGCGAGGGGCAGTTCCGGCACGCCGCGGCGCAGGTTCTGGAGCGCGTGGACGATCGGCTGCGGCTGACGCTGACGGCCGCCGGACCGCTGGAGCGCCTCACCGGTGTGCTGGTGCACGAGCGCGGCTGGGACGCTGCCGGTCAGGTGCGGGCGCTGGCGGTGGATGTGCCGATCCAATCGCTGGCTGCCGTCCCGCCAGCCGGGCAGCCGGTGTCGGTGCACGCCGCGGACGGCGGCATGGGCCTTGCGCTCGCCGTCGGCCTGGCCGTGCTCGGCGGACTGATCCTGAACCTCATGCCGTGCGTGTTTCCGGTGCTGTCGGTGAAGGTGCTGAGCTTCATCCAGCTGGCGCACGGTGATCCGGGACGGGTGCGGCGCCACGGGCTGGCGTTTCTGGGCGGCGTGCTGGTCAGTTTCTGGCTGCTGGCGGGGCTGCTGCTGGCGCTGCGGGCGGCCGGCGGCGGCGTCGGCTGGGGTTTCCAGTTGCAGTCGCCCGGTTTCGTGGCGGCCATGGCCCTGCTGCTGACGGCGGTGGGGCTGAATCTGATGGGCGCCTTCGAGGTCGGCCTTGGCCTGTCGCGCCTGGCCGGCAGCGCGCCGCAGCCGGCCGGCTATCCGGGCTCGTTCCTGACCGGGGCGCTGGCGGTGCTGGTGGCCACGCCGTGCACGGCGCCGTTCATGGGCGCGGCGCTCGGCTTTGCCCTGGCGCGCCCGGCCTGGGAAGCGCTGACCATCTTCACCGCGCTGGGTCTTGGCATGGCGCTGCCGTATCTGCTGCTGGCGGAGTTGCCGGGACTTCTGGCGCGCCTGCCGCGGCCGGGCCAGTGGATGGTCACGCTGCGTCAGGGGCTGGCGTTTCCGCTGTTCGCCACCGCCGTGTGGCTGGTGTGGGTGCTCGGTCGCCAGTCCGGGGTGGACGCGGTCGGCTTGTTGTTGTTGGCGGCGCTGGGGGTCGGCTTCGCCGCCTGGGGCGTCGGCCATGTGCAGCGGGGCGCGCGGCGCTGGCTGCCCGGTGGCGTGGTGGTGATTGGCCTGGGCCTCGCCGCCGTTCTGGGTTTCGCCGCGGCCATGCGCCCGGCGGTCGTGGCGCCGTCGGCGTCCGGCGCGAGCGCCACAGCGGGCGCCGGCATCGACTGGCAGCCCTGGTCGTCGGCGGCGGTCGACGCACTGCGCGCCACCGGCCGGCCGGTGTTCGTCGATTTCACGGCCGCCTGGTGCATCAGCTGCCAGGTGAACAAGCAGGTGGCGCTGGATACGGCGGCGGTATCGGCCCGCTTTGCCGAACTCGGCGTGGTCGCGCTGCAGGCCGACTGGACACGCTACGACCCTGCGATCACGCAGGCGCTGGCCGGTTTCGGCCGCAGCGGCGTCCCCTTGTACGTGTACTACCCGCCTGGCGCGCCGCCGCGGCTGCTGCCGGCGGTACTCACGCCGGGGCTGGTGCTCGAATCGCTGGCGGACTGATCGCCGGAGCGCTCAGCCGCGTGCCCGCAGCAGGCGCAGGCCATTGGCCACCACCAGCAGCGAAGCGCCCATGTCGGCGAACACCGCCATCCACATAGTCGCGTTGCCGAAGATCGCCAGCCACAGAAACACGGCCTTGATGCCAAGGGCCAGACTGATGTTCTGCCACAGTACCGAGTGCGTCCGGCGCGACAGGCGGATCAGTTCCGGGATGCGGCGCAGGTCGTCGTTCATGATCACGACGTCGGCGGCTTCCAGGGCCGTGTCGGTGCCGGCGGCGCCCATGGCGATGCCGATGTCGGCCCTGGCCAGGGCCGGCGCGTCGTTGATGCCGTCACCGGTCATGGCAGTCGCGCCGTAGCGCTGGCGCAGGGCATCGATGGCGTCCATCTTGTCCTGCGGCAGCAGATCGCCGCGCGCATCCTGGATGCCGGCATGCTGCGCGATGGTGCGCGCCGTGGCCGCGTTGTCGCCGCTGAGCAGCACCGGCGTGACGCCGAGGGCCTTCAGCTCGGCCACGGCGGCGCGCGAGCTGTCCTTGATCGTGTCGGCGACCGCGAACAGCGCCAACACGGCTGACTGCGAGGCCAGCAAGGTCACCGTGCGGCCCTGGTTTTCGTGTACCGCCAGGCGCGCTTCCAGCGCCGGGCTGCACAGCCCGCGATCCTCGATCAGGCGGTGATTGCCGAGCAGGAAAGCCGCCCCGTCCACCGTGCCCTGCACGCCGCGACCGGGCAGGGCCTGAAAGTCACCGACCGCAACGCCGCCCAATCGCAGACCTTCGGCAATTGCGCGCGATACAGGGTGATCGGAGCGGCCGGCAAGGCTGGCAGCCAGGGCCAGGTGCGCCGCGCCATCGCCGCCGTCGATTGCCACGGATTCGACCAGCCTCGGCTTACCCTCGGTGATGGTGCCGGTCTTGTCGAACGCGATGGCCTTCAGTTTGCGTGCGTCTTCCAGGTACACGCCGCCCTTGATCAGGATGCCGCGGCGCGCGGCGCTGGCCAGCGCACTGACCACCGTCACCGGCGTCGAGATCACCAGCGCGCACGGGCAGGCGATCACCAGCAGCACCAGCGCCTTGTAGGCCGCCTGCGCCCAAGTCCAGTCCATCAGCCAGGGCGACAGCAGCGTCACCGCAACCGCCAACGCGAACACGCCGGGCGTGTAGACCGCTGCGAAGCGGTCCACGAAACGCTGTGTCGGGGCGCGCGAGCCCTGCGCCTGCTCGACCGCGTGAATGATGCGCGCCAGCGTGGAGTCGTCAGCGGCCGCGGTGGTGCGAATTTCCAGCTCCGCGGCCTGGTTGATGGTGCCGGCGAACACGCCGTCGCCGATGGTCTTGTCCACCGGAATGCTCTCGCCGGTCACGGGTGCCTGGTCGATCGCGCCGGCGCCGGCGGTGACTACGCCGTCCAGCGGTACGCGCTCGCCGGGGCGAATGCGCACGATGGCATCGACCGGTACGTCGGCCGCCGGCACGGTTTGCCACGTTCCGTCCGCCTGGCGCAGCTGCGCCTGCTGCGGCGCCAACGCCAGCAGGCTCTGGATGGCGTTTCGAGCACGGTCCAGCGAGCGTGCCTCGATCAGCTCGGCGATGGCGTACAGCGCCATCACCATCGCCGCCTCCGGCCACTGGCCGATCAGGAAGGCGCCGGTCACCGCCACGCTCATCAGCGCGGTGATGTTCAGGCGCCCGTGGCGCAGCGCGCTGAAGCCCTTGCGGTAGGTCTCGAAGCCGGCGAGCCAGATTGCCGCCGCCGCCAGCGCCATTTCGATGCCGGTGACGGCAAGGTCCGCGCCGCCGAAGTACGCTAGGCCCTCGGCGCCCGCTGCCAGCAGCAGGGCGATGACTGGTCGGCGCAGGCCGTCGAGCATGCCCTCAATGTCGTGCGGATCGGCAGTCCGATTGCCGTCTTGCGCGGATGGAGCCAGCGGCTGCGGGTCGAAACCCGCACGGCGGATGGCAGCCAGCGCCTCGGCGATCACCGGCTGGGGGGCCGAGATGGCGAGTGTGCGGGCACCGAGCTGAAAGCTCAGGGAAACGATGCCCGCCACCGGTTCCAGCGCGCGGCGAATTTCGGACTCCTCGGCTGCGCAGTCCATGGCCTGAATGCGAAAGCGTGCCGCGGTGCCGCTGCTGCGTTCCGCCTCAGGCCCGGAAGAGATCGAACGGTCCATGCAAGGGTTCCTCAATGCGCATCTGCCAGAACTCAGTCATCGGCTCGGGGCCGACCGTTGTTTGAGGCATTCCGACATCAGACATTCCGGGACCCGAGCACGATGACGGCCATGCCGAGCAAGGCAAGGCCCACGCCCAGCCAGTCGGTCATGGACGGCCGCACCGAATCCACGGCCCACAGCCACAGCAGCGCCATGCTGACGTACACGCCCCCATACGCCGCATACACGCGCCCGGCCGCCTGCGGGTGCAGCGTCAGCAGCCACACGAATGCCGCCAGGCTGGCCGCCGCGGGCAGCAGCAGCCATACGGAGTGGCCCTGCTTGAGCCACAGCCAGGGCAGGTAGCAGCCCAGGATCTCCGCCAGCGCGGTCAGCGCAAATAGCCCGAAGGTCTTTAGCAACTCCATCCCGGCCCCTGCTCAGGCTTCCAGAATCCAGACCACGAGGCCGAGCACGCACAGCAGTGCGCCCACGGCGCCATGTTCGTAGCGCTCCAGGCGTTCCAATCGCAGGTGTGCAAGGCCCAGCAGCGTCAGCCAGGTGAACAGCAGCATCCCGGCCAACGTGGCGCCCGCCAGCAGCAGCGACAGCAGCACAAAGCCCGCCCAGCCGTAAGGCACGCCGGCCACGAACACCGGCAGGAAGCCTTCACAGGGCGAAAAAGTCAGCGCCGCCAGCAGCCCCCATATCACGGCACGGTCGCTGCGTGTGGCGTTGCTGGCTGGGGGCGCCGGGCGCGGGTACGGATGGTCGTGGTCGTGGTGTTCATGCGCCGGGTCATGGCCGGGCGCGTCGTTCGCCACAAAGTGGCTGTGACCATGCCCCTGCCCGCGCCACTGCCGCCACAGGTACCACAGGCCAAAGGCGATCAGCACTGCGCCCGTAAGCCAGGGAAAGACGCCTTCGGTCCAGCGGTTCACCGCGAAGCCCAGCCACGCGACGACGGCGCCCAGCGCCACCGTGAACAGCACGTGTCCGCCCCCCGCCAGTGTGGTGACGAGCAGCGTCCTGGCGCGGCTCCAGCGCTGCGCCCGGCCAGTCAGCACGAAGGGCAACCAGTGCGTCGGCAGCGCGGCGTGCATGAAAGCCACGCCGAAGCCGGTGCCGGCGATGGACCACGCCAGGCCCTCAGTCAAGGCGGGCCGCCGATGGGCAGCGCCTGCTCGACGGGGCTCACGTACACCCAGCCGGACACGCTGGGGCCGATGGGCGCCACGCGGCGGATGATGCCGGTTACCGTGTCTACCTGCGCGTCCTCGACCACCAGCGACAGCCGCACTTCGGAGATCACCAGACCCGGCATGTCGATCGAGTAGTCCCGCTCCTCCAGCGGCAACGGCTTGAGCGTGCCGCGCACGTCCTGCAGCGTGAGGTTGCGAAAGCCGGCATCGGTCAGCGCCTGGATCACGTCCGGCGTACGCACGTGGTGAATGAAAGCCTTGATCAGTTTCATGCGGGAGACTCCTCGGTTGCGGCGGCGGTCTGGTTGGCGGGGCGCCAGGCCATGCGGTACAGGCCGGGCAGCACGAGCAGGGTCAGCAGGGTCGCCGAGACGATGCCGCCGATGACGACGGTCGCCAGCGGTCGCTGCACTTCCGCGCCGGTACCGGTGTTGAGCGCCATCGGCAAAAAGCCGAGCGCGGCCACCAGGGCGACCATCAGGATCGGCCGCAGGCGCAGCAGCGCGCCTTCGCGGATCGCGGCGTCGACCTCCAGACCCTGAGCGAGCCGGTCGCGGATCGCCGCGACCATGACCACACCGGTCAGTACGGCCACGCCGGACAAGGTGATGAAGCCGACGCCGGCGGTGATCGACAACGGAATGCCGCGCAGCCACAGGCCGATGACGCCGCCGGTCAGCGCCAGCGGCACGCCGGAAAACACCAGGGCCGCGTCGCGCGCCGAGCCGAAAGTCAGCATCAGCAGGCCGAAGATCATCGCCAGCGTCACCGGCACCAGCAGCGTCAGCCGCTGCGTTGCCGACTGCAGTTGCTCGAAGGTGCCGCCGTAGTCGAGCCAGTAGCCGGGCGGCAGCTTGACCTGTTGTTCAATCTTCCCGCGCGCCTCGGCGACGAAGCTCGCCAGATCGCGGCCGCGCACGTTCGACGACACGACCAGGCGCCGCTTGCCATTCTCGCGCGAGATCTGGTTGGGCCCCGGTGCGAGCTTGAGTGCCGCCAACTCGCCCAACGGCACGTAGCCGCGGTCGACGGATGGCAGCGGCACCGGCAGGCGCTCGAGTGCGGCGAGGTCACCGCGCAGATGCTCAGGCAGCCGCACGACCAGTGGGAAGCGTGCGTCACCCTCGTACACCAGCCCGGCTTCCTCGCCGCCGGTGGCCGCGGCCAGCACGTCCTGCACGTCGGCGACGTTGAGGCCGTAGCGATAGAGCGCGGCGCGGTCGGGTTCGACCGACAGCACCGGCAGGCCGGCGACCTGCTCGACCTTGACGCCCTCGGCGCCGGTAACCGTGTTCAGCACCTCGGCGATGGCGTTGCCGGTCTTCAGCAGCTGACCCAGATCGTCACCATAGACCTTGATGCCCAGATCCGAGCGCACGCCGGAGATCAGCTCGTTGAAGCGCAACTCGATCGGCTGGCTGATCTCGTAGGCGTTGCCGGGGAGCCGCTCCAACTTCTCCTGGATTTCCGCCAGCAGTTGCGCCTTCGGCTTGTCCGGATCGGGCCAGTCCTTGCGATCCTTGATCATCACGTAGCCGTCGGAGATGTTCGGCGGCATCGGGTCGGTCGCCACCTCGGCGGTACCGACACGCGAAAAGTAGGTCTTCACTTCCGGCACGTCAGCCAGCGCCCGCTCCATCTGGAACTGCATCTCCAGCGACTGCGTCAGGCTGGTGCCGGGAATGCGCAGCGCCTGCACGGCGATGTCGCCCTCGTCGAGGCTGGGGATGAACTCGGCGCCCATGCGCGTGGCCAGCCAGCCGCACAGCACGACCAGCAGCACCGCACCGCCGAGAAAGACGAAGCGCAGCCGCAGGGCAAGGTCCAGCACCGGCGCATAGATGCGCTTGGCGTGGCGCACGATGAAGTTGTCCTTCTCCTCGATCCGGCCGCGCAGGAACAGTGCGACCGCTGCCGGCACGAAGGTGAGCGACAGCACGACTGCGGCGAGAAGCGCCATGATCACCGTCGCCGCCATCGGCCGGAACATTTTTCCTTCGACACCGGTCAGGGCGAGGATCGGCAGGTTCACCAGCACCACGACGAGCACGCTGACCAGGCTTGGCGTGAACACCTCGCGCGTGGCCGCGAACACGGTCTGCAGGCGCTCGTCGAGCTTGAGCAGGCGGCCGGCGTGATGCTGGCGCTCGGCCAGACGCAGGATGCAGTTCTCGACGATGATCACCGCGCCGTCGACAATCAGGCCGAAGTCCAGCGCCCCCAGCGACATGAGATTCGCGCTGACGCCCGTTTCCACCATGCCGGTCATCAGCATCAGCATCGACAGTGGAATCACCGCGGCGGTGATCAGTGCTGCACGCAGGTTGCCGAGCATCAGCAGCAGTACGGCGACGACCAGCAGCGCGCCTTCGAGCAGGTTCTTCTGCACCGTGGCGATGGTTTTGTCGACCAGCGTCGTGCGGTCGTAGACGGTTTCTGCGGTCACGCCGGGCGGCAGCGTCTTGTTGATCTCGGCCAGCCGGTCCGCCACGGCTGCCGACACCGTGCGGCTGTTGCCGCCGAGCAACATGACCGCGGTGCCCTGTACCACCTCTTCACCGTCACGCGTGGCCGCGCCGGTACGCAGCTCCTTGCCGAAGGCGACGTCGGCCACTTCGCGTACCGTCACGGGAATGCCGCCGCGATGCGCGACGATGACACGCTCGATCGCGGGAATGTCGGCGACCTGGCCCGGCGAACGGATCAGGTATTGCTCGCCGTTGCGCTCGATGTAGCCGGCGCCGACGTTGGCGTTGTTGCGCTCCAGGGCGTTCACGACATCGTCGAACGACAGGCCGTAGGCGAGCAGGCGCGCCGGGTCCGGCGTGATGTGGAACTGCTTCTCGAAGCCGCCGATGGTGTTGACTTCGGTGACGCCGGGCACCAGGCGCAGCTGCGGGCGGATCACCCAGTCCTGCAGCGTGCGCAGCGCGGTCGCGTCCCAGGGCGACCCGTCCGGCTGGCGCGCGTCGGGCGCCGCCGCCATCGTGTACATGAAGATTTCGCCCAGCCCGGTGGCGATCGGTCCCATCGTGGGTTCGATCCCGGCCGGCAGCTGGCTCTTCACGTCCTGAAGGCGCTCGTTGATCAGGTTGCGTGCCCAGTAGATGTCGGTGCCTTCGTGGAAAATCACGGTCACCTGCGACAGACCGTAGCGCGACAATGAGCGCGTGTAGTCGAGGTTCGGAAGACCTGCGATCGCGACCTCGACCAGGTAGGTGATGCGCTGTTCCACCTCCAGCGGCGAGTAGCCCGGCGCCTGGGTGTTGATCTGCACCTGGACGTTGGTGATGTCCGGTACGGCGTCGATCGGCAGGCGCTGGTAGTTCCAGGCGCCGAAGGCGCCGACGGCGAGCACCAGCAGCAGCACGATGCCGCGGCGAGCGACGGCGAGACGTAGCAATGCGTCAACCATGGGGGTGCTCCCTTCAGTGCCCGTGCTCGGCTTCGCCCTTGCCGAGCTCAGCTTTGAGGATGAAGCTGTTTTTCGCGATGTAGCGCGCGCCGGGTTCCAGGCCGGACAGCACCTCGATGTGCTCGCCGTCGCTGCGCCCCAGCGTGACCGGGCGCGGCGCAAAGCCGTCGTCGGTGCGCACGAACACGATGCTGCGATCTTCCAGCGTCTGCACGGCTTCGCTGCGCACCGCCAGCGGTACGGCGGATTCGTCGAGCAGCACGGCGGCCGTCACGTACAGGCCGGGCGCCCAGCGCCGCTCGGCGTTGTCGAGCAGCACGCGTGCGACCCGCGTCTGGCTCTCGGCGCGGCCGAAGGGCACGACGTAGATGATCTCGCCCTGCGCGCTCTGCTTCGAGCCGGGATTGGTCACGCGCACCTGCTGGCCGACGCGGATCCTGGCGACATCGCGTGGGAACAGCGACAGCTCGACCCAGACGGTCGACAGATCGGCGACCGTGAACAGCGGCTTGTCGCCGGTCTGCTCGCCGGGATTGGTGTTGCGCGCCGTGACCACGCCGGTGAGCGGCGCGGTGACGGCATAGGTCTGCAGGCTCTCGTTGGCCTCGACCGTCGCCAGCGTCTCGCCCTGCTGCACCGGATCGCCGATGCGCCTGGCGACGCTGCGCACCGCGCCCGGGAAGCGCGCCGCGACCTCGCGCGTGCGCTCGGCATTGGGCACGATCGTGCCGTACAGCGGCAGCGTTTCGTGAATCTGCGCAGGGCCGGCCTCGACCAGCTCCAGGCCGGCGGCGGCGATCTGTTCGGCGCTGAGCTCGACGTGTTCGCCTTCGCCCTCGTGCTCTTCTTCACCTTCGGCATGTGCCGCTTCGGGTTTGGCCATCGCCGCCTCGGCCGTCGCCGGCGATTCGCCGCCGCCGCAGGCGCTCAGCAACAGGACCAGCGCCAGCCACGCGGCGCGCTGTGGGATATGGTTAAGGTTCTTCATGAGGTCACTCGCTATGACTGCTGCGCAGACGCTGGGTCTGTTCGTATTGACGGCGATCGCCGAAATCCTCGGCTGCTACCTGCCGTGGTTGTGGCTGCGACACGGCCGCAGTGCCTGGCTGCTGCTGCCCGCGGCCGTCAGTCTTGCGCTGTTCGTCTGGCTGCTGACCCTGCATCCGCAGGCCAGCGGGCGGGTCTACGCGGCCTATGGCGGCGTCTACGTCTACGTCGCCGTCGCGCTGGGCTGGCTGTGGGGCATCGACGGACAGAGACCGGTACTGACGGACATCGCCGGCGTCGCGCTGACGCTCGCCGGCATGGCGGTCATCTACTTCGGCAGCCGCAGCTGAGCCGGCGGACAGCGGTGCGTTGGTCAGGCGCTCGATTTCGGTACGCAGTGCGTGCGCGGTCGCGGCGGACTCGATCAGCGCCGCCTGCACGGACAGGTACTCGCGCTGCGCATCGACCAGCTCCAGATAGCTGTAGCGCCCGCGCGCATAGGCGTCTTCCGTTTCCTGCAACGCCTCGGCGGCACGCGGCCGGATGTCGTTGCCGAGTGCGCGCGCCTCGTTGACTGCGCGTGCGAGCTGGCGGTGCAGCTCGTAGAGCGTGGCTTCGGCGCGTACCTCGGCCGCGCGCCGCTGCGCGTCCACGCGCGAGCGGTTGGCCTGTGCCTCGGCGACGTAACCCTGCGCACGCCGACCGCTGAACAGCGGCAGTGACAGCGACACGACGAAGGCTTGGTCGCCGGAGTCCTCGAAACGGCGCAGACCGCCCGACAGTGTCACGTCCGGGCGGCGCAGCGTCGTCGCGAGGCGCAACTCGGCATCGCGCAAGCGGGCCTCGGAGGCAAAGCGCAGGAAGTCCGGGTTGGCTGCGAGCTGCCCGGCCAGGGCCGCGAAGTCGCCGGTCGGCGGCAGCGCGAACAGCTCGGCCTTGACCTCGCCGAAGCTGCGGCCATCGATGACCGGCTGCGACGCGCCCCACATCGCCGCGAGCTGCTTGCGCGCCGTGTCGAGATCGGCTGCGGCGGCCTGCTCCTCGAGCCGGTAGCGGTCGCGGGCGATCTGCGCGCGATCCAGCTCGGCATGCGGCGACTTGGCGGCGTCGACGCGGCGCTGCGAGGCGGCGACGGTACGCTCGCCGAGCGCGGTCGCCGAACGCGCCAGACCCAGCCGTTCCTGCGCGCGCGCCACGGTGATGAAGCGGCGCGTGACCTCGGCGAGCACGTCGAGCTGCGCGGCCTGGCGCTCGATCTCGACGGTGCCGCTGCCGGCGCGTGCCAGATCGACACGTGCTCCGCGCTTGCCGCCCAGCTCGATCACCTGGGACAGCGCCAGGGTCGTTTCGCCGGCATCGTAGGCGCGGGTCTCGCCGGAACCGGCGAAGTTTTCCGCTTCGATCGCCAGTTCCGGCGCCGGACGCAGTGCGGCCTGCCGCTCGCGTGCCTGCGCGGCGCGCAAGTCGAAGGTGTACGCGCTCAGGTCGGGATTGCTCGCCAGCGCGGCGGCGATCGCTTCGCGCAGCGTCAATCCATCCGGCGCAGTAGCGGCGCCGGCGGCGGGCGCCAGCAGCGCCATCGCCGTCCAGCACACGCGCAGTAGTGCGCGTGCGGTGACAATTCTCATCGTGTCCTCCCATCGCCATCGCCGCCGCAAATCGAGCGGCGCGGCAGGCAGGCCGCTGCGCCCAATGCGGGCGTCAGGCGGCGGGAAACCTCAAAGCGTCAGAGGGAGGAGGAGAGGGGAGGTCCGCGCAGCGGCGGGCGACAGAAGCGGGGTGGGGAAGCGGCACGCTGCGGCGAGGCGGCGGCGGCGGTGATCCGCAGCCGGGCGAACAGGACAGTTACCAGCCACAGCGCCGCCAGCAGGAGCGGCAGGTCAAAACCCGATTTGCCGGACTTGGTCAGCGCATCTCCGACCAGCGAGACATCGCGGTCATCGTGCGCCCGGTCGTCGCGATGATCCGCGTGATGTCCGGAATCGGTCACATGCAGGCTGGCCGGAGGCTCGCTGCCGTCAAGGCACAGGTGCAGATGCGCACCGCCCAGCCGCGCGAACAGCAAGGCTCCGCAGACCAGCAGCAGCAACCCCATCGGCGACGATTTGCGACGAGCCATGGTTTTCAGTGTAGCAGAGCGCCGTGCACAACGCACCCGGGATGGCGTGATGCAGCGCCACAGCGCCGCAGGAGGTCAGCGCGCGGCAGTCAGGTCCGGCCCCAGTCGGCCGTCCCGGACCGGCCGAGCGTCGATCACTGCGTGGCCTGCTCGGCCGGCGCGGCGGCCGGCTTGCGAAAGCGCAGCGTCATGCGGTCGGACTCGCCGATCGCCAGGTATTTCTCGCGATCCTTGTCGCCCAGGCGCAGCGACGGCGGCAGGCTCCACACGCCGGCTTCGTGGTCCTTGGTGTCGGCCGGGTTGGCGTTGATCTCGCTACTGGCCTCCAGCTCGAAGCCGGCCGCGCGGGCCAGCGCGATCACCTGATCCTGGCCGACATAGCCGGACTTGTCGCCGTCCGGCACGTCGCCGGCCGCGCGGTGTTCGACCACGCCCAGCACGCCGCCGGGTTTGAGCACCTCGTAAAAGCCCTTGAACATGGCCTCGGCCTGACCGGCCGCCAGCCAGTTGTGCACGTTGCGGAAGGTCAGCACGGTGTCGATGGAGTCCGGCGCGCCGAAGTTCGGCCTGGCGGCGTCGATTTCGCGCAGTTCGGGCTGGCCGTAGACGTCCGGCCGGGCCGCCAGCTTGTCGCGCAGGTCGGCGTTCTGCTTGGTGAAGTACTCGCGCAGGCGTTCGTCGGGCGCCGCGGCCGGGTCCGAGATGGCGCCGACGTAGTGGCCCTGCTGGCGCAGGAACGGCACCAGTAGTTCCGTGTACCAGCCGCGGCCGGGCGCTATCTCGAGCACCCGCTGATCGGCGCTGACGCCGAAAAACTCCAGCGTTTCCTTCGGATGCCGCCAGATGTCGCGTGCCATGTTGGCCGGATCGCGCCAGTCGCCGGCGACCACGCTCTCCAGCGTCGTCGCGGGTGACGGCGCCTGCGGCGCCGGCGCTGCGACGGACGGAGTCGGTGCGCCGGCCTGCACATCGGCGGCTGGCGCTGGCGGTGCGGACGCCGATTCGGATTCGGCCTGCTCGCGGCCGCAGCCGGCAAGGCTCAGGGCAAACGCGACGGCAGCCAGAATGTGCGGCTTCATGGCGGACTCCTCCTGTGCGGGTGTGCCCCGAGCCTAACATCCGCGGCCCCAGGGGTGCGCGCGAACCTGGCATCGCTGGCCTTTGTGTCAGGCGAAGCGCTGAATGACTTTCACCCTGGGTTTTCCGGCGCCCGCCATTGGGAAAAACCCTACGGCTTTCCTAGCGTGCGGTCCAGCCGCCGTCGACCACCATTTCCGAGCCGGTCATGAACGACGATTCGTCCGAGGCCAGGAACAGCACCGCCGACGACACCTCGTCCGGATCGGCGGCGCGGCGCTGTAGCTGTACGCCGAGCATGCGATCGCGGACCTCGCCGTCGCGCGCCAGCAGGCCGTCCAGCATCGGCGTGTCGATCAGGCCGGGATGGACCGAATTGACGCGGATGTTGAATGCCGTCAGGTCTGCCGCGGCGGCCTTGGTCAGCAGGCGCACCGCGCCCTTGCTGGCGCAGTAGGGCGATGCCATCGCTCCGCCGACGATGCCGAACACGGACGAGATATTGATGATGCTGCCGCCGCGGCCCTGGTCGCGCATTTTCCGGCCCACCGTGCGCACGCCCAGGAACACGCCGCGGGCGTTGATGGCCATCACGCGGTCCCACTCGTCCACACCGATGTCGAGTACCGAGACGGTGCTGCTCGCCACACCGGCGTTGTTGACCAGCACGTCAATGCGGCCAAAGCGCGCGCAGGCGGCGTCAACCACGCGTTCCCAGGCCGCCTCGTCGGTGACGTCGTGCGGCCAGGCGGCCGCCTCGGCACCCCTGGCCTGAACCGCCGCCAGCGTTTCGGCCAGGCCCGTCTGGTCGCGGTCGGTAATGGCCACGCTGGCGCCCTCACCGGCCAGGCGCAGCGCGTGCGCGCGGCCCATGCCCGATGCCGCGCCGGTGATGAAAACGACCTTGCCGCTGACACGTCCCATGCTGTTTCTCCTGCCTTGTGTGTGTTGGAAAAATACGCTTATGTTTTAAAGCCGGCTTGCCCTCGCGGGGACCTGCCGGCGGGGTATGTGGAGATTCGCGGCGAGGGCGCCGCTCCCACAGGGGCGCCGCTCCCACGCGGGCGCCGGTCCCGAATCGGCAGCGCTCCGGCGCAGCAGCCGTGCCATTGGTTGGAGCGCCTTCAGGCCCGCGCCGCGCCCAGCTCGGCCAGATGCTCGGCCAGAAAATCCAGCCGGTCGTTGCCCCAGAACACCTCCTCGCCGACCACGAAGCTGGGCACGCCAAACACGCCGACCGCCTGTGCCTGCTGCATGTGCTCGGCCAGACGCCCCCGCAAGGCCGGGTCGTCCACGGCCGCGGCCAGCGCGCCCGGATCGAGTCCTGCCCGCCGGCCGGCGTCCGTGAGCACGTCGATGTCGCCGATGTCGCGGCCCTCGCCCCACTCGGCGTGCATCACTTCCACCACATACTCGCGCAGGCGCCCCTGCTGCTCGGCCAGCAGCGAGCCGGCGCCGGCGCGCGTGGGGTCGGTGGTCACCGGCGGCGGGTTGAACGGGATGCCCAGGCGCCGGCACCAGCGGCGCACGTCCTGGCGGGCGATCGGCAGCTTGCCCTTGGCGCGTTCGGGCGACGAGCGACCGTCCCAGCCGCCCAGGGGCCGCCATTCGAAGTGGCAGTCGAAGCGGTCCAGGATGCCGAACATGGACTTCGATGCCAGGTAGCAGTACGGGCTGCGGAAGTTGAAGAACACCGTCACCGGAACGTGCCTGCTCATGCGCTGCCTCCTCTTGATTGGCCGCAGATTATCAGTCCGCGCGGCCTGCCGGTGCTGCGGGTGATCGGCTATCCTGCCCAGCCATTTCCGCCGTTTTTCCGGTAGCCAGGACCGTCCCATGAGCGAGCGCATTTCCCTGCTTCAGCACCTTACCCTGGCCGCCCGTGCCGGGCATCTGGATCCCGCCCTGGTCACCGTGGTGCAGCAGATCGGCGCCGCCAGCCGGCAGATTTCGGCGGCGCTGGCGCGCAGTGCCCTGGCCGGCGTGCTGGGGGCGACCGAAACCTCCAACGCCTCCGGCGAGGCGCAGAAAAAGCTCGACGTGCTGGCCAACGACGCCTTCATTCAGGCGCTGTCCTGGACCGGCGCGGTGGCAGGTATCGCGTCCGAGGAACTCGACGGCCCGTACCAGGTGCCCGGCGCGACCGGCGACTATCTGGTGCTGCTGGACCCGCTGGATGGCTCGTCGAACATCGACGTCAACATCTCGGTCGGGTCGATCTTCTCGATCCTGCATGCGCCCGGCGGCGCCGCCGGGCTGACGGATGTGGACTTTCTGCAACCGGGCAAGGCGCAGGTCTGCGCCGGTTTTACCGTGTACGGCCCGGCCACGGTGATGGTGCTGTGCTTCGGCCACGGCGTGCAGGGCTTCACGCTGGACCCGGTCAGCGGCGAGTTTTTGCTGACCCAGCCCGACATCCGCATCCCGGAGCGCACATCCGAGTACGCCATCAACGCGTCGAACCAGCGCTGGTGGCAGCCGCCGGTGCAGCGCTATATCGCCGAGTGCATGGCCGGCAAGGACGGGCCGCGCGGGCGGGACTTCAACATGCGCTGGGTGGGCTCGATGGTGGGCGACGTGTACCGCCTGCTGACCCGCGGCGGCATCTTCATGTATCCGCGCGACACCAAGGACGCCAGCAAGCCCGGCAAGCTGCGCCTGATGTACGAGGCGAACCCGATCGGTTACGTGGTGGAACACGCCGGCGGCGCGGCCAGCACCGGCTACGAGCGCATTCTGGATATCCCGCCCGAGAAAGTTCACCAGCGCGTGGCGGTGATCCTGGGCTCGAAGGAAGAAGTCGACACCGTGGTCGCATACCACCGGGCCGGCTGAGCGGCGTCCAGCAGTCCGACTGCCCGGCTTCTGGCGCCGCCCGCTCACTCCGCCGCCAGCGCCACCACCGGATCCAGCCGCGCCGCCTTGCGGGCCGGCAGATAGCCGAACACCAGCCCGGTACCGACCGCGGACAGAAAGGCCATGACCGCCGGCGTGGCGGCGAAGATCACCTGCATGCCGGCCAGGCGCAGCGCCAGGCCGACGCCAAAGCCGAGCGCCAACCCAAACAGCCCGCCGACCGTGCACACCACGGCCGCCTCGGTGTTGAACTGCAGCAGGATGTCGCGCATGCGCGCGCCGGTGGCCATGCGGATGCCGATCTCGCGCGTGCGCTCGGTGACGCTGACCAGCATGATGTTCATCACGCCGATGCCGCCGACCAGCAGCGAGATGGCGGCCACCGTGCCCAGCATCAGCGTGAGCGTGTCGTAGGCGGTGCTGGCGGCGTCCAGGATCGACGCCAGGTTGCGCACGCTGAAGTCCTCGGTGCGGTGACGGGCCAGCAGCAGCTGCCGGATGGCCTCCTGCGTGCTGTCCATGGTGGCCAGGTCCGCCACCTTGATCGTCAGTGCGTTCAGGTACGGCCGCCCGAACAGACGCACGAAACCGGTGGTGATCGGCACCAGCACCACGTCGTCCTGGTCGCCGCCCCAGTTGGAGGCGCCTTTCTCGCTCATCACGCCGATGACCTCGAACGGTACGTTGCGCACCAGCAGGTAGCGGCCGACCGGATCGGCGCCGTCCGGAAACAGCGTCCGCGCGACGGTTTGCCCCAGCACCGCCACCGGCGCATAGCCGCGCAGGTCACGCTCGCTGAAAAAGCTGCCGGCGGCGACCGGCCAGTCGCGCACCTCCGGCAGGCCGGTGTCGCTGCCCTGCACGGTGGTCTGGTAGTCGATGTTACCGGCGCGCACGGTCAGGCGGTTGCTGCGTTCTGGCAGCACCTGGCGCACGTTGGGCAGGGCGGCGATGGCGGTGGCGTCCTCCGGCACCAGGGTCACGATGTCGCCGCCGCCGCGAATGCCGGGCGCGCCCGGTCGGACCATGATCAGGTTGGTGCCCATGGCGGTGATCTGGGCCAGCACCTGCTGCTTGCCGCCTTCGCCCACCGCCAGCATGGCCACCACCGACGCCACACCAATGACGATGCCCAGCAGCGTCAGTGCGGTGCGCATGGCATTGGCGCGCAGCGAGCGCAGCGCCATGCGCGTGGCCTCGCCAAGTTCCGGCATCAGCACGGTGGCGGGCTCGGCCGGCGCCACGCCGGCGGGCGTGGGCGCTCGTGCCCGGTCGGCCGGCTGATCGTCCACGATGCGCCCGTCGGCGATGCGCACCACGCGCTGGGCGTGCGCGGCGACCTGGGCATCGTGCGTGATCAGCACCACCGTGCGCCCGGCCTGGTGCAGGCGCGCCAGCAGCGCCATCAGTTCCGCGCTGCTCTTGCTGTCCAGCGCCCCGGTCGGTTCGTCGGCCAGGATCACCGGCGGGTCGTTGATCAGCGCACGGGCAATGGCGACCCGCTGCTGCTGGCCGCCGGACAGCTCGTTCGGGTGGTGCCCGGCGCGATCGGCAAGACCCAGTTCGGCCAGCAGGCGCCGCGCGCGTTCGGCCCGCTCGGTCTTGGGCAGGCCGGCGTAGATGGCCGGCATCTCCACGTTGGCCTGCGCGCTGGCGCCGCCGAGCAGGTTGTAGCGCTGGAACACGAAGCCGAAGGTCTGGCGGCGCAGCGCGGCCAGCTGGTCGGAATCCAGCGCCGCCACGTCCTGGCCGCGGATCCGGTAGCGGCCGCTGTCGGGCCGGTCCAGGCAGCCGATGATGTGCATCAGCGTGCTCTTGCCGGAGCCGGACTGGCCCATGATGGCCACGAACTCGCCCGCCTCGATGCTCAGCGACACGTCGTCGAGCGCCCGCACCTGCCCAGCGCCGCTGCCGTAGTGGCGTGCGATGTCGGTCAGTTCCAGCAGCGGCATCAGGCCACCCCGGAACGTGTTTCGCAGTGGCCCTTGCGGGCAACCAGGCCGTCCCGAATAAAAACCGGGGAGGGTTGCGTCGAGCTTCCCATCAGAAAATGCCCCGCCGCGGCGCTACCTTGGTTTCGGCCGGGCGTGAAATGGCGATCTGCTCGCCCTCGGCCAGGCCGCTGCGCACCTGCGCGAACTGGCGCGACAGCAGGCCTACCTGCACCACGCGGGTGGCCAGTTTTTCGCCCTCCCGCACGCGCAGCTCGTAGGCCTGCGTGCCGGGCTGGTCCTGGTCCGGCCGGCGCTGGCCGAGCGCCGACGTGGGTACGGCGAGCGCGTTCTTGGCCTCGCCAAGAATGAAGAACACCTGCGTGCTCATGCCGTTCATCAGCTGCCGATCGCGGTTGTCGACGTCCACCAGCACGTTGTAGAGCACCACATCGTTGATGACTTCCGGCGACGGCAGCACCTGGCGCACGGTGGCCTGCCAGCGCCGCTCCAGCGCACCCAACGTGGTGAATTCGGCGGCGGTGCCGGGGCGAATGCGCATCACGTCCGCTTCCGCCACCTGGGCGCGCACGGTCATGGTGTCCAGGTCCGCGATCTGCACGATGACCGGCGCCATCTGGTTGGCGTTCAGGGTCTGGCCCTCGCGCGAGGTCTGCGTGACCACCGTGCCGGCCATCGGCGCGAAAATCTTGGTGTAGCCCAGATTGGTCTGATCGCCGTTGAGCGTGGAGATGGCTTCCTCGATCTGCGCGCTGAAGGACTTGACCGCCGCCTCGGCCACGCGCACGTCGGCCTCGCTTTGTTCGAGCTGCTCCCGGCTGGTGGCCTGCTCGGCGATCAGGCCCCGATTGCGTTCCAGCACGAGGCGGCTGTTTTGCAGCACTGCCTGTTGCTGGGCCAGCTGCGCGGTCAGCGAGGCGATGCGCGCCTGGTCGCTGGCCACGCGTGAGGCATAGATGCGCGGGTCGATTTCGGCGATCAGCTGGCCTTTTTCGACCACGTCGCCGATTTCGACGTGCAGGCGGCTGAGCTGTCCGGACACCTGCGCGCCCACATCGACGTAGGACTTGGGCTCCAGCTTGCCCTGGGCGGTGACCGTTTCGGTCAGGTCCCGGCGCGTCACCGGCTCGAAGGCAAGACCGGCCGGCAGTGCGGCCGGCGTGTCGCGCTGCCACAGGGCCAATCCGGCGCCCGCCAGTGCCAGCAGGACGATGGCGGCTATCCAACGCTTGTTCATGTTTGCCAAACCCGTGTCTTCCATGTGATTGCGGCCGCACCGGTACCATAGCCGGCCCCCGCACCGTGTTCCCACTGCCATGAACCCCCCACGCAAAGCCGTTGCCCTGATCTCCGGCGGGCTCGATTCCATGCTGGCCGCCAAGGTCATGCTGGAGCAGGGCATCCACGTCGAAGGCATCAATTTCTTCACCGGCTTCTGCGTGGAAGGCCACACGCACGCCATCCGCCGCCAGGACCGCGCCAAGCCCAAGCGCAACAACGCCCTGTGGGTGGCCGAGCAGCTCGGTATCCGCCTGCACATCGTCGATGTCATCGAGCCGTACAAGGAGGTCGTCATCAACCCCAAGCACGGCTACGGGCAGAACCTTAACCCGTGCCTGGACTGCAAGGGTTTCATGGTCGGCCAGGCGCGTACCTGGATGCAGGAAAACGGCTTCGATTTCATCATCACCGGCGAGGTGATCGGCCAGCGGCCGATGTCGCAGCGCAAGCAGACCATGCCGATCATCGCCCGCGAGTCCGGGGCCTTTGACCGCCTGCTGCGGCCTTTGTGCGCAAAGCTGCTGCCGGCTACCCTGCCGGAACGCGAAGGCTGGGTGGATCGCGAGCGTCTGTACGACTTCAATGGCCGCAGCCGCAAGCCGCAGATGGCGCTGGCCGAGAGCTTCGGCTTCACCGAATGGGCGCAGCCGGCCGGCGGCTGCTGTTTCCTGACCGATCCGAACTACAGCCACAAGCTGGCCGACCTGTGGCAGGCGCGCGGCAGCAAGGAATACGAACTGGACGACATCATGCTGCTCAAGGTGGGCCGGCACCTGCGCCCGCGGCCGAATTTCAAGCTGATCGTGGCGCGCGAGGACGGCGAGAACAACTTCCTGACCGGCTACCGGCGCCAGTTTGCACACCTGGAGCCGATCAGCCACGGCGGTCCGCTGACCCTGGTGGACGGTGTGCTGGACGAGGCCGACCTGGAGCTGGCGGCGCGCATCGTGGGCCGCTACAGCCAGGGCCGCGAGGCGCCAGCGGTCACCGTGCGCTACACGCCGCTGGGTGCCCAGCCGCGGGAAATTACGGTTGCGCCGCTGCCGGTGGAGCAGTTGCCGGCGCACTGGCACCTGTAGGCGCACCGCTGAGCTGCCGCAGTCGCTGGCGTGCCGCCTGCTCGCGCGCCGGGTCGGCGTGCCGTTCGATGCCGACGGCATACATCGACGGCGGGTTGCGCACCACCTCCAGGCGGCCGAGGTAACTGACCTCGCCGGCGCGGACCTCGACCTCCAGTTCCGGCGCCCGGCGCGGCTGGACCCGGTACAGCTGTGGCCCTTCGCGCCAGTCGTGCGGGTTCACGATGTGATAGCCATCGCTGGGCATCGGATACAGGAAGCGCCGCGTCAGCGTGATGCTGCTGATGCGGCCTTCGAGGGACACCAGGCGGTAGCGTCCCGGTGCCAGGTCCGGAATGACCATGAATTCGGTGCACTGGTAGCCACTGCGGTGCATGCCAAGCCCTTTGCCGATGCCGCTGAGCACCGCGACCCCGTAGTCGATCGTCATCTCGGCCGGCGTGTAGGCACGCAGCGCGGCATCGACGATTACCACCCCGGCGTGCGCCGTGGGGGCGAGCTGCTCCGGCACGAAGGGGCCGCAGCGGCGTTCGAAGTCGTCTGCGGCCGCTGCGGCGCCGCCGACCAACAGCGCCAGCAGGCAGCCGATCAGATGTTTCATTGCGGTAACCTCCGGTGCGCGATGACGCGCCTGTTCGCATTCTAGGGAAAGGCTGAGGTATTCAGCGTGTGCCCAGGCTCGCGCGTTCGCCGCTGACTCGATGACGGCCAGGGACGGCCTGTTCCGGCATCCTGAGCGAGGAGGAGACGTGCATGATTCTGCCGCGTGATTTGCTGCGCCGCTGCGGCGCGGCGTTGGCCGATCACCTTGCGTTCATCGACGGCGACCGGCGCCGCACCTGGGGCGACATGGACCGCCGCGCCGATCGCCTGGCCGCGGCCCTGCAGGGGCTCGGCATCGGCAAGGGCGACGTGTGCGCGGTGCTGGCGCACGACCGCGTAGAAGTGGTCGAGCACTGGTACGCCTGCCTGAAGCTGGGCGCGCTTCGCGTGGGCATCAACTGGCGCTATGCGGCGCGCGAGATGCTGCACCTGCTGCACGACTCGTCGGCGCGCGCGCTGCTGGTGGAAGCATCCTGCGTGCCGCTGCTGGCCGGCGAACTGGACGCCCTGCGCCGGGCGGGGCTGATCCTGATCGGCTTTGGCGCCGGCCACGGTCTGCCGCTGGACTACGACACCCTGCTGGCCAAGGCGGACAGGCGTCCGACCCTGCCGGCACTGGCCGAAGACGACCTGATCGCCATCAGCTACACCACCGGCACCACCGGTCTGCCCAAGGGCGCGCTGTGGACGCAGCGCGGCGTGCGCGATGCGCTGGTGTATTCGAGCCTGATGCTGGGCCTGCGCCAGTCGGACCTGTACTACGCGCCGTTTCCGATGGCCGGCGTGCCGCTGCTGTGTGCCACCTTGGGCTTGGTCAACGGCATGGCGGTGCTGCTGCCGGATGGCGATTTCGACGCCGCCCGCAGTCTGGAATTGATGGCCGAGCACCGCGCCACCACCGGCATCTTCGTGCCGACCATGCTGCAGCGGCTGCTGGAGCGCCACGCCGCTGGCCACCACGACCTGTCCGCGCTGCGCATGGTCAGCTACGGCTCCTCGCCGGCCACGCCGCAGTTGATCCGCGGCGCCATGAGCCAGCTCGGCTGCGAGATGATCCAGCTGTATGGCCTCACCGAGGCCACCGCCGGCTGGCTGAGTTTCCTGCAGCACGAGGATCATCTGCAGGCGCTGGGCGGCCGTCCGGAGTTGCTCGGCTCCTGCGGACGGCCGGCGCTGCACGTCGACCTGTCCATCCGCGGCCCGGACGGCCAGGCGCTGCCGGCCGGCGAAATCGGCGAAATCTGGGTCCAGGGCAGCGTCACAACGCCCGGTTACCTGAACCGCCCTGACGAGAACGCCGAGCTGCTGAGTGGCTCCTGGCTGCGCACGCATGACCTCGGTCGCATCGACGAGGAGGGTTACCTGTACCTGACCGACCGCAAGAAGTTTCTGATCATCACCGGCGGCTACAACGTGTACCCGGTGACGGTGGAGGCGGTGCTGGCCGAGCACCCGGCGGTGCGCGAGGTGGCCGTGGTCGGCGCGCCGCACCGGGATTGGGGCGAGGCGGTGGTGGCCATCGTCAGCCTCAGGCCCGGCCAGCGCGCCACGGTCGATGAACTGCTGGCGTTCTGCCGCCCGCGCCTGGGTCGCTTCGAGCAGCCCAAGCACGTCGTGTTCATGGATGAACTGCCCAAGGGCGCCACCGGCAAGATCGCCAAGGCCAATCTGCGCGACGGCCTGCGGGCCGATCCGGCAAGTCTGCCCTGGCCGGCCGCGTGAGCGCCGGCCGGCCGGCGGCCTGGCGCAACGCCTGGACCATGCTGGCGCTGCTGATCGTGGGCCAGATGGCGATGTCGTCCGGATCGTATCTGTGGGGTCCGCTGGCGCCGTTTCTGGTGGCCGAGCTGTCGGTCAGCAAGGCCCAGTTCGGCGCCGTGCAGTCCGCCTTCTACGTGGTTGGCGCGCTGATGGCGGTGCCGGCCGGCGTGCTGGCCGATCGCCTGGACGGGCGCTGGCTGCTGCTGGCCTGCCTGCTGGCGATGGCGATTCCGCTGGCCCTGCTCAGCCGCGCCAGCAGCTTGCTGACAGTAACCGTGCTGGCCGGGCTGTGCGGGCTTGGCAATGGCGCCATCAATCAGGTCGGCGCCCGCGGCGTACTGCACTGGTTTCCGCCGCAGCGGCGGGCCACGGCCATGGGCCTGCGCCAGACCGGCAACATGCTGGGCGCCGCGCTGGCCGCGGCGGCGCTGCCAGGTCTGGCTTCATGGCTGGGCTGGCGCATGGCGGTACTGCTGGTGGCCGCCGGCGCAGGTCTCGCGGCGGTGCTCAGCGGCCTGTTGTATCGCGAGCGGCCGGTGGACCTCGACGC
Organism: Immundisolibacter sp.; assembly: GCF_014359565.1. Lineage (NCBI taxonomy): Bacteria > Pseudomonadati > Pseudomonadota > Gammaproteobacteria > Immundisolibacterales > Immundisolibacteraceae > Immundisolibacter > Immundisolibacter sp. The sequence goes on from NZ_JACIZD010000001.1 coordinate 715,806, forward strand.
CGCGCCAGGCGCCGCCAGGCCGGGCCTCAAGGCCGTGGCCGGGCAGCTTTTCTCGAATCGACCCTTCGTGCGCCTGCTGCTGCTGGCGCCGTTCATCGCCTACGCGCAGATTGCGATGACGACGTTCTTTGTGCTGTTCCTGACCGATCGCCAGGGCATTGCGGCCGCGGCAGCCGGCAGCTTGCTCAGCGGCGCCCTGCTCGCCGCAGCGCTGGGCCGGGTCGCCTGGGGCATGATCGCGGACCGCTTTTTCACTCACGCCCGCGGTCGTTGCCTGGCACTGGTGATGGCGCTCACCGCAGCCGCGGCGACGGCGCTTGCGCTGTTGCCGGCCAACGGTCCGCTGATCGTGCCGGCGCTGGTCGGCCTGCTGTATGGCTTTTGCGCCATGGGCTGGCAGGGTCTGCTGATGATCGTGATCGCCGAGTCGGTCGGCATAGCCGTGGCCGGCACGGCGGTTGGCCTGCTGATCAATGTGGCCTGGGGCGGCTTCGTGCTGGGGCCGGTGGCGTTCGGCGCGCTGGTCGACGGACCCGGCTACGGTACGGCCTGGGCGTCGGTTGCACTGGTTTCCGCGCTGTGCGCGCTGGCCTTGTGGCAGCCGCCCCCGGCCAGCCGAACGCCTGCCTGAGTCGACTCCGGCCGGTCGGCGGGCGTTACAGCCGCGTCACCACCTCGTCCAGGCGGCGCCGGGGGGTGGGGGCAGGCAGCTCGGCCGGGTAGCCGACGCTGATGATGGCCACCGGGTCCAGGTGCTGCGCCAGTTCCAGTTGGGCGCACACCCGGTCGCGGTCGAAGCGGCCGACCCAGGCCGAGGCCAGGCCCGCGGCGACGGCGGCCAGTTGCGCATAGGCGGCGGCGATGGTGGCGTCCTGGGTCGCGAACAGCTCGCAGCCGCGGGCGCCGAAGCGTTCGCGCGGCCGTTCGCGGTCGGCGCAGAACACAAGTGCCAGGGGCGCCTCGGCGAGGAAGGTCTGGTCCGGGGCGGCCTCCTGCAGGCGGCCGCGGGCGTCGGCTGCGGTCAGGACGAACACGTGGTAGGACTGCAAGTCGCCGGCCGACGGGGCGGTCGATACCGCCTCCAGGATGGCGTGCAGTTTTTCCGCTTCGACCGGCATGTCCGGCTGGTAGCGACGCACCGAGTGGCGGTGGCGTACGGTCTGGAAGAAGTCCCACATGGCGGCACGCTCCTCGCCGCGCCGGGCGGCGTTTACTGCACGGTGGCCAGTTTGCCGGCCCGCTCGGTGGCCGGATGGCTCGGGTAGTTCAGGTTCAGCACGCGCAGGGCGTCGGTGGCCTGCGTCTCAAGCCCAAGGATACGGTACGCGGTGACCATCAGTTCCAGCGCTTCGGGCGTAAATTCGCTGCGCGGGTAGGTTTCGACAACGTGGCGGGCGCGGGCGGCCACCGCCAGGTAGGCACCGCGCTTCATGTAGTAACGGGCCACCAGGATGTCCTGTTCGGCCATCTGGTTGCGCAGATAGACCATGCGCTGGCGGGCGTCCGGGGCGTAGCGGCTGTCCGGGAAGCTGCGCAGCAGCTGGCCGAAGCTGTCGAAGGCCTGGCGGGCGTTGTTCATGTCGCGTGCGGCGAGGTTCTGCGGCAGCCATTTTTCCAGGATCGACACTTCGCGCTTGAAGTGCACCAGGCCTTTCAGGTAGTAGGCGTACTCGACATTCGGGTGCAGCGGGTACAGGCGCACGAAGCGGTCGGCGGCCTCGATGGCCAGTTCCGCGTCGCCGTTCTTGTAGTAGGCGTAGGCGACGTCGATCAGGGACTGCTGCGAGTAGACGCCATAGGGGTAGCGCGCTTCGAGCTTCTCGTACAGGTCGATGGCTTCCTGGTAGCCGCCGTCGAGCGTGGCCTTGCGGGCTTCCTGGTAGAGCTTTTCCACCGACCAGCCTTCGGTGCGATCTTCGGTTTTCTTGGTGCCCGGCTCGCCGCCGCAGGCAGCCAGCAGTGCAATCAGGGCCAGGCAGCACAGACGCAGGCCGACACGGGGCGACAGGGGCACGGGCGATTCTCGGCAGGGCAGGGTCGCGGCGCGCCTTAGAATGGCGCACGACGCGGCAAGGGACACACATGGAAGCGCGCGAACTATATCAAACACCCCCCGAGCTGGCCGGTCAGCGGTTGGACCAGGTGCTGGCCCTGCTGCTGCCGGAATACTCGCGCAGCCGGCTGCAGGAGTGGATCCGCGACGGCCGGGTGGCGGTGGACGGTGCGCAGCTGGCGGCCAGCGGCCGTCTGCGTGGGGGCGAGCAGATCTGCGTGCAGGTGCCGCGGCAGAACGCCGATGCCGTGCCGGCGGCCGAGGCGATTGCGCTCGACATCGTTCACGAGGATGCCGACCTGCTGGTGGTGAACAAGCCGGCCGGTTTGGTGGTGCATCCGGGTGCCGGCAACCCGGTCGGTACGCTGATGAACGCGCTGCTGCACTACGATCCGGGCTTGGCCGACGTGCCGCGGGCCGGCATCGTGCATCGCCTGGACAAGGACACCACTGGCCTGCTGCTGGTGGCCCGCACGCTGCCGGCGCACAAGCGCCTGGTGGAGCAGCTCGCGGCGCGTGAGGTACACCGCGAGTATCTGGCACTGGTGCAGGGGCAGATCATCGCCGGCGGCACGGTGGACGCGCCGATCGGTCGGCACCGCCAGGATCGCACGCGCATGGCGGTCAGCCAGGGCGGTCGCGAGGCGGTGACGCACTACCGGGTGGCGCAGCGCTTTCGCCAGCACACGCTGCTGCGGGTGATGCTGGAGACCGGCCGAACGCACCAGATTCGCGTGCACCTGGCGAGCATCGGTCATGCGGTGGTGGGGGATCCGACCTACAGTCGCCTGCGTCTGCCGGCCGGCGCCAGCGCCGAATGCGTGGCGGCGCTGGGTGGATTCCGCCGGCAGGCGCTGCACGCGGCGCGCCTGGAGCTGGCTCACCCGATCAGCGACGAGCCGCTGGAATTCTCGGCCCCGCTGCCGGCCGACATGGCGGATTTGTTGGACGTGCTGGCGCGGGACACGGAGCAGGCCGGTGCCTGAAGTCGGGGTGTTCATGCCCGACTGGCCCTTGCCGCCCGGCGTGCGCGCGGCGAGCACGACGCGCCTGGGCGGTGTCAGCCTCGGCGCTTATGGGGGCTTGAACCTCGGCGATCACGTCGGGGACGATCCGCGCGCCGTGGCGGCCAATCGCGCCGCCCTCACGCAGGCGCTCCGGCTGCCGGCGCCGCCGCTGTGGCTGTCGCAGGTGCACGGTAGCGCGGTCGCGGGCGCCGACGATCCGCTGGGCATCGCGGCCGATGCCCGCTACGCGGATCGCCCGGGCGTGGTGTGCGCGGTGCTCACCGCCGACTGTCTGCCCCTGCTGCTGTGCAGCGACGATGGCCGCGAGGTCGCCGCCGTGCACTGCGGCTGGCGTGGTCTGGCGGCCGGCATCGTCGGCCGCGCCTTGGCGCGTTTTGCGGCGGCGCCCAGTTCCGTCGGAGCGTGGCTGGGCCCGGCCATCGGTCCTGCCGCCTTCGAGGTCGGCGCCGAGGTGTGGGACATTTTCGTGTGCCGTGATTCGGGCGCGGCGAGCTGCTTTTGCGCGGGCACCGGCGGGCGCTGGCTGGCGGATTTATATGGTCTGGCGCGGCGTGATCTGGCCGCTGCCGGCGTGCAGCGCGTGTACGGAGGTGACCTGTGCACGGTGGCGGACCGCGAGCGGTTCTATTCCTACCGCCGCGACGGCGTCACCGGCCGCATGGCCAGCCTGGTCTGGCGCGAGGCCTGAGTTAGGCTGTACCCATGAAGTGGATGCGTCGCCTGTTGTTCATCGTCGCGCTGCTGGTGGCCGCGCTGGTCGCCGCCGCGCTGCTGCTGCCGCGCCTGGTGGACAGCGAAACCCTGCGCAGCATGCTGGTCATTGCGGCCCGCACGCACACCGGCCGCGAGCTTACGGTCGAGGGTGAGGTGCACTTCGCGCTGTTGCCGCGCCCGGCGGTGGTCCTGCCGCGCCTGCGGCTTGCCAATGCCGAAGGCTTTGGCGCCGAGCCGTTTGCCAGCCTGGAAGAGGCGCGCGCCAACCTGCGTCTGTGGCCGTTGCTGCGGGGGCGCTTGCAGGTGGCCAGCGTCCACGTCGACCGCCCGCAACTGCGCCTGATGGTGGACGCCCGCGGCCACAGCAACTGGGCAGACCTGTTGCCGCAGCCGCAGCCCGCGCCGCCAGCCCGCGGTGCGTCGAGTTCCGGCGGTGTCATGACGGGTCTTGCCGGGCGGGTCGGCATCGGCCAGCTGACGCTGCGCGAGGCCGATATCCTGTGGACCGATCAGGCGAGCGGGCGCTGGGCGCGGCTGCACGATCTGGACATTGCGCTGGGCGCGCTCGACCCGGGCGGCCCGTTGCCGCTGAGCGCCAGCGGCGTGATCGATACCGGCGACCCCCAGCGCAGCGCACAGCTCGAACTGGCCGCCACGGCGCAGCGCGCCGCGAATGGCACTTGGCGCGCTGAGGATCTGCGGCTGGATGCCGTCCTCGGCGGTGCGCCGCTGCGTGAGGCGCTGACGCTGCGCCTGACCGCGGATGCCGGCTTCGATCCGGCGCAGACCCGTCTGCGGCTGCGCCGCCTGATGCTCGAAGGCGATCCGGTGCAGCTGCGCGGCGAACTGACGCTGGCGCGCGGCGACGACGCGGTACCGGTACTGGGCGCGCAGCTGCGCCTGGAGCGGCTCGACGCACGGGCGCTGGCGACGCTGTTCGGGCAGACTCTGACGACGGCCGATCCGCAAGCCCTGACGCGCATCGAGGGCGACCTCGACATCGGTGCCAACACGAGCGAAATCAACCTGGCGCGCATCGATCTGGCGGTTGATGACAGCCACTGGCGCGGCACTGCGCGTGTGAGCGATTTTTCCGATCCGGCCCTGCGTTTCGCGCTGGAGGTCGATCGGCTCGATCTGGATCGCTACCTGCCCGGCGAGCCGGCGCCGGCGCAGCACGCGCCGGCCACCGGCACCGAACCCACGCCCGCGGCGCCGGCCGGCTCGCCGGCCGATGCGCTGCGCCGTCTGGCGCGGCTGGACCTGGACGGCACGCTCAATGTGGCGACGCTGACCGTGCGCGGGCTGAGCTTCGAGCGCGTCGCGCTGCGGGCGCGTTCAGGCGACGGTCAGATGACGCTGCAACCGGTCAGCGCCAGTCTGTACGGCGGCAGTGCCGAGGCCAGTGCGCAGGTCGACGTGCGGCGCAGCGAGCCCGCGCTTCGCCTGAAACTGGCTGCCACCGACGTGGCAGCCGGTCCGCTGCTGGCGGCCCTGACCGGGAAGGACGCCTTACAGGGACGCATTGCGCTGGGTGGCGAACTGACGGGCGCGGCCGCCACCGGCGATGCCCTGCTGCGCAGTCTGAACGGCACGGCGCGCCTGAGCAGCAGCGACGGCGTGCTCAAGGGCATCAACGCTGACCGCAGTATCTGCCAGGCGCGCGCGGTGATAGCCCGGACGCGCGACAAGGACGCCGAAGAATGTGATCCGAGTCCCGACACGCGGTTCTCGGCGCTGCGCATGAGCGGCCCGATCGCGGCCGGCGTATGGCGCAGCGAAGATCTCATGCTCGAGCAGGTGCGTTTTCGGCCCGGCCGCTTCTATCGCATCACCGGCGCCGGCACGCTGGATCTGGCCAGCAGCGAGATCGACTATCGGCTCAAGGCGGCGTCGGTACGTCGCAGCGCTGATGGCGCGGCCCAGGAGGATGCCCGCGAGGCGCCGGTGCCGCTGCGGGTGCGCGGCCGACCCGGCGCCTTCAAGGTGGAGCCGGAATTGAAGGACGCCCTGCGTGATGAGGCCGTGCGCCGCCTGCAGGAGAAGCTCGGGCCGAAGCCGGACGGGGCGCGCGAGTCGTCGGGCAAGACCATGCTGCGCGGCCTGTTCGGGCGTTGACCCCGGGCGCAGGCGCATCGCGCCCCTCGTGCGGGCGGGCGGTTTGCGCCCGGCAGTCCGATCAAGGTGGTCGCCCGCTGCTTGCCGTTACGGAAAGCCGGTGGCTAGAATGCCGGTCCCCGCGGGTGTAGTTCAATGGTAGAACGGGAGCTTCCCAAGCTCTCAGCGAGGGTTCGATTCCCTTCACCCGCTCCAGATTCCCCGGTGGCGAGCAGTTTTGTGACCCGCGCGAGCGCCGACGGCCTTGAGCGGCTCCCTGCCGGGAGCCGGGGCGGTGCCGTGCGCGCCGGCCACCCGTTGACGTCGCTGCGGATGGCCCAGATAATGCGCGGCTATTTCCCCGGAGGGGTTCCCGAGCGGTCAAAGGGATCAGACTGTAAATCTGACGGCTCAGCCTTCGGAGGTTCGAATCCTCCCCCCTCCACCATTTGGATCATCCCGTCAATCGCCGTCACGGCGGCGGTTTTCGGTGCCGGTAAGGTGCCGGCGCGGGTGTAGTTCAATGGTAGAACTTCAGCCTTCCAAGCTGATAGCGTGGGTTCGATTCCCATCACCCGCTCCATTATTTGTACCGGGGACGAACGCGCTCACGTAGCTCAGTCGGTAGAGCACTTCCTTGGTAAGGAAGAGGTCGCTGGTTCGATTCCAGTCGTGAGCACCAGTTGTGTTTCATTTCGGCGCCGCAGGGTCGGCATCCGTCAGTTTCAGCAGAGGTTAGGGCATGTCCAAGGCCAAATTTGAGCGAACCAAGCCGCACGTGAACGTGGGCACGATCGGTCACGTGGATCACGGTAAGACGACGCTGACGGCGGCGCTGACCAAGATCGGCGCGGAGCGTTTTGGCGGGGAATTCAAGGCCTACGACCAGATCGACAACGCGCCGGAAGAGCGGGCGCGCGGCATCACCATTGCGACCGCGCACGTCGAGTACGAGTCCCCGACCCGCCACTACGCGCACGTCGACTGCCCCGGTCACGCCGACTATGTGAAGAACATGATCACCGGTGCGGCGCAGATGGACGGCGCCATCCTGGTGGTGTCGGCGGCCGACGGCCCGATGCCGCAGACCCGCGAGCACATCCTGCTGGCGCGTCAGGTGGGCGTGCCGTACATCGTCGTGTTCCTGAACAAGGCCGACATGGTCGACGACCCCGAACTGCTCGAGCTGGTCGAGATGGAAGTGCGCGAACTGCTGACCCAGTACGGCTTCCCGGGCGACGACACCCCGATCGTGACCGGCAGCGCGCTGAAGGCGCTCGAGGGCGACCAGAGCGAAATCGGCGTGCCGGCCATCCTGAAACTGGTCGACGCCATCGACAGCTACATCCCGCTGCCGGAGCGCGCCATCGACGGCGCGTTCCTGATGCCGGTCGAGGACGTGTTCTCCATCTCCGGGCGCGGCACCGTAGTGACCGGTCGTGTCGAGCGGGGCATCGTCAAGGTCGGTGACGAAATCGAGATCGTGGGCATGCGCCCGACCATCAAGACCACCTGCACCGGCGTGGAAATGTTCCGCAAGCTGCTGGACCAGGGCCAGGCGGGCGACAACGTGGGCGTGCTGCTGCGCGGCACCAAGCGGGACGAGGTCGAGCGTGGTCAAGTGCTGTGCAAGCCTGGCTCGATCACCCCGCACACCAAGTTCGAGGCCGAGGTGTACATCCTGTCCAAGGACGAGGGCGGGCGCCACACGCCGTTCTTCAAGGGCTACCGCCCGCAGTTCTACTTCCGGACCACCGACGTGACCGGCAGCTGCGAGCTGCCGGCGGGCACCGAGATGGTGATGCCGGGCGACAACGTGAACCTGCAGGTATCGCTGATCACGCCGATCGCGATGGACGACGGCCTGCGGTTTGCGATCCGCGAGGGCGGCCGCACGGTCGGCGCCGGCGTGGTTGTCAAGGTGATCGAGTAAGGTCCGGCTGGATGCCGGTGCGGCGGGTGTTGCAAGGTACAGGCCAGTAGCTCAATCGGTAGAGCGGCGGTCTCCAAAACCGCAGGTTGGGGGTTCGATTCCCTCCTGGCCTGCCATTTCTGGGCCGGTTTCAAAGACACTCTCGAAGGCTCACGAATATGGCAGTCAATGCGCCGATGGCGAAGCAGGGGTTTGCGGATCGTCTGAAGCTGACCCTGGCCGTGGCGGTGCTGGTGGCCGGCGTGGTCGGGTTCTATGTCCTGGCCGATCAGCCGCAGGTCGTGCGCGTGCTGGTGGTGCTGGCCAGTGTCGGACTGGCGCTGCTGGTTGGCTTGCGCAGTGGTCCGGGTGGGCGCCTGTGGGGGTTTTTGAAGGACTCGCGCACCGAGGTGCGGCGCGTGGTCTGGCCGACGCGGCGCGAGACGCTGCAGACCACGGGGATCGTGTTCGTGGCGGCGGTGGTGGTCGGCCTCATGCTGTGGTTTTTTGACTGGGTGATCAGCCTCGCGATCAGGGGCTTCATGGGCATGGGGGGCTGATCGGTGGCGATGCGTTGGTATGTGGTGCACGCCTACTCGGGCTACGAGAAAACCGTGCAGCGCGCGCTCAAGGAGCGCGTCGCGCGGGCCGGCCTGGAGGACCGATTCGGCGAGATCCTGGTCCCGACCGAGGAAGTGGTCGAGATGAAGGACGGCCAGAAGCGGTCCAGTGAGCGCAAGTTCTTTCCCGGCTACGTGCTGGTGCAGATGGAAATGGACGAGGAAACCTGGCACCTGGTGCGCAGCGTGCCGCGGGTGCTCGGGTTCATCGGCGGCAGCGGCGACAAGCCGGCTCCGATCACCGAGCGCGAGGCGGACGAAATCCTCAGCCGCGTGCGCGAGGGTCAGGACAAGCCAAGGCCGAAGGTGTTGTTTGAAGTCGGTGAGATGGTGCGCGTGGCCGATGGTCCCTTCAACGACTTCAACGGCGTTGTCGAGCACGTCAATTACGAGAAGAACCGTCTGAACGTGTCGGTGATGATTTTCGGCCGGTCCACGCCGGTCGAGCTGGATTTCTCCCAGGTGGAGAAAGCCTAGCCGCCCTCGTGGCGACAACGGGGAGCCGTAAGGCGCTGTACCCGTCAACTGGAACTTTGAAATGGCAAAAAAAGTCAGTGCGTATATCAAGCTGCAGGTGAAGGCCGGTCAGGCCAACCCCAGCCCGCCGGTCGGCCCGGCGCTGGGTCAGCGTGGCGTGAACATCATGGAGTTCGTCAAGGCCTTCAACGCCGAGACCGCCAGCATGGAGCCGGGCTTGCCGGTACCGGTGGTGATCACGGTTTACGAGGACCGCAGCTTCACCTTCGTCAAGAAGACCACGCCTGCGTCGGTGCTGCTGCGCAAGGCCGCCGGTATCGCGAAGGGCAGCCCGAACCCGAACACCAACAAGGTCGGCGTGGTTACCCGCGCGCAGCTGGAAGAAATCGTCCGCGCCAAGGAGCCGGACCTGACAGCGGCCGATCTGGAAGCGGCGCTGCGCACCATTGCCGGCAGCGCGCGCAGCATGGGTCTGACGGTGGAGGGGGTCTGACATGGCTAACAGCAAACGACGCCGCGCGATCGACCAGAAGCTGGCCGGCCGCCGCCAGCTGCCGCTGGCCGATGCCCTCAGCCTGCTGCAGGAAGTGGCGAGCGCCAAGTTCGACGAGTCGATGGACGTGGCCCTGAACCTGGGGGTCGACCCGCGCAAATCCGATCAGGTCGTGCGCGGCGCCACCGTGCTGCCGCACGGCACCGGCAAGAAGGCCCGCGTGGCCGTGTTCGCGCAGGGTCAGGCGGCCGAAGCGGCCACCGCTGCCGGTGCCGATGCCGTCGGCATGGAGGATCTTGCCGAGCGCATTCGCGGCGGCGATCTGGATTTCAGTGTGGTGATCGCCGCCCCGGACGCCATGCGCGTGGTCGGTACTCTGGGTCAGGTGCTCGGTCCGCGGGGTCTGATGCCCAATCCCAAGGTCGGTACGGTGACCCCCGATGTGGCGACCGCCGTCAGCAACGCGAAGAAGGGCCAGGTGCGTTTTCGCACCGACAAGGCCGGCATCGTGCACTTCGTGATCGGCCGTGTGTCGTTCCCGGTCGAGGCCCTGCGCGAGAACCTGCAGGCGGTGCTGGCGGACGTGCAAAGGCTCAAGCCGGCCACCTCTAAGGGCACTTACCTGCGCAAGGTGACGGTCTCGTCCACCATGGGTCCGGGGTTGTCCGTCGATCTGGCCAGTCTCGGCCAGTGAGCCGGCGGTCTACTTAGTCAATAAAGGAATCTGGCCGTGGCGAGCATTCTGGAAACAAAACAGGCAATCGTGAGTGAAGTGGCTGCCGTGGCAGCCACCGCGCCGGTGCTGGTGGGTCTGGACCTGAGCGGACTGACGGTCCGCCAGGTGACCGGCCTGCGGCGCGAGGCGCGCAAGGCCGACGTGTATCTGAAGGTGGTCAAGAACACCCTGCTGCGGCGGGCCGTGGAGGGCACCGGCTTCGAGTGCGTGCGCGAGGCCGCCCGGGGCCCGCTGATGGTTGCCTTCTCGCGCGGCGAACCGGGCGCTGCGGCGCGCATGGTGCGCGATTTTCGCAAGGCCAACCCGAAGGCCGAAGTCCGACTGGTGGCGGTCGCCGGACGCCTGCTGCGGCCGGAAGATCTGGATGCGGTGGCCAAGCTGCCGACCCGCGACGAAGCCATCGCGCAGTTGATGGGCGTCATGAGGGCGCCGATCGCCAAGCTGGTGCGCGTGCTGGCGGCGCCCAACAGCAAGCTGGTGCGCACGCTGGCGGCGGTGCGGGACCAGAAGCAGGGTTGAGGCGGCAGGTTCGGGCCGCGGTATTTCAAATTTTTATTTTTCGTTCCCAGGAGTCAGGACCATGGCGGTTAGCAAGGAAGAAATTCTCGACGCAATTTCCAACATGACGGTGATGGAAGTCGTCGACCTCATCAGCATGATGGAAGAGAAATTCGGTGTCAGCGCGGCCGCGTTTGCGGCGGCGCCAGTGGCCGTTGCCGGTGGCGAAGCCGCCGCGCAGGTTGAGGAGCGCACGGAGTTCGACGTGGTCATGTCGAGCTTTGGCGAGAACAAGGTCAACGTCATCAAGACCGTGCGCGCCCTGACCGGCCTGGGCCTGAAGGAAGCCAAGGACCTGGTGGAGGCCGTGCCGGCCACCATCAAGACCGGCATTCCGAAGGCCGAGGCTGAGGATGTGGTAAAGCAGCTGGTCGAGGCGGGCGCGGCAGCCGAGGTCAAGTAATCGTCGCCGAGCCGCGTCTGAGCCGATCGGCAGGACGCATCCACGGTCCGGTCCGGCCGCCATCTTCGGCGGCTAGGTCGTGCTGTACCCAAGGGAAGGCCCCAGGCGCTGCGTGCTGGTGTAAACAACCGGCCACGTTGCGTCGGGGTCTTCTTTTGTCTCGTTTTTTGGCCGCTCCGCGTGCCGTCGTCGGGCAGTGCATTGCCGACAGGCCTGGCCGCGAGTGACATCTGAAGGTTTCGTCTGGGGGCTGCGATCCATGGCTTACTCGTTTGCCGAGAAAAAGCGTATCCGCAAGAATTTCGGCCGGCGGCCGGAAGTGTTGGAGGTGCCGAACCTGCTGCAGATGCAGCTCGATTCGTACCGGCGCTTCCTGCAGACGGACGTGCCGGCGGAGCGGCGTGAGGACCTGGGCCTGCAGGCGGCCTTCCGGTCGGTGTTCCCGATCCAGAGCAGCACCGGCGCCGCGGCGCTGGAATTCGTCGAGTACCGGCTCGGGCGCTCGCCGTTCGATGTCAAGGACTGCCAGGTCCGCGGCATGACCTATGCCGCGCCGCTGCGGGCGCGCGTGCGGCTGGTCATTTATGACAAGGCCGGCAAGAACCGTGTGGTCAAGGACGTGCGCGAGCAGGAGGTCTACATGGGGGAGATTCCCCTGATGACCGACACCGGCACCTTCGTCATCAATGGCACCGAGCGGGTCATCGTCTCGCAGCTGCACCGGTCGCCGGGCGTGTTCTATACCCACGACAAGGGCAAGACTCACTCTTCCGGCAAGGTGCTGTTCTCGGCGCGCATCATTCCGTACCGCGGCTCGTGGCTGGACTTCGAGTTCGACCCGAAGGACCTGGTGTACGTGCGCATCGATCGGCGGCGCAAGATTCCGGCCACCGTGCTGCTGCGCGCGCTTGGCTATGGTGTCGAGGAAATCCTGGGTCTGTTCTTCGAGACCGATACGCTGCGTCTGTCCAGCGAGCAGATCACGCTGGACCTGGTGCCCGAGCGCATGCGCAACCAACAGGTCACGTTCGACATTCTGGATGCCAAGGGCAATGTGATCGTGCCGGCCGGCAAGCGCATCTCCGCGCGTCAGGCCAAGCAGCTGGACGCCAGCGGCGTGCGCGAGCTGGTGGTACCGCCCGACTATGTCCACGGCAAGGTTCTGGCCAAGGCCGTGGTCGATGCGACCAGCGGCGAGATTCTGGCCGAGGCCAACGCCATTCTCGACGCGCCCTTGCTGGAGAAGCTGCGCGCCGCTGGCGTGCGCGAGCTGTCGGTGCTGTACGTGAACGACGTCGACCGCGGCGCCTACATCTCCGATACGTTGCGGGTGGATCACACCACCGGCCGTCAGGACGCCCTGGTCGAGATCTACCACATCATGCGTCCGGGCGAGCCGCCGATGCGCGATGCGGCCGAAACGCTGTTCCAGAACCTGTTCTTCAGCAGCGAGCTGTACGACCTGTCCGCCGTCGGCCGCATGAAATTCAACCGCGGCGTCGGCCGCGCCGAGACCACCGGTCCGGGCGTGCTGTCGAAGGAAGATATCGTTGCGGTGCTGCGCAGGCTGATCGATATCAAGAACGGCCAGGGCACCGTCGACGATGGCGATCATCTTGGCAACCGGCGCGTGCGCTGCGTGGGCGAGATGATCGAGAACCAGTTCCGCATCGGCCTGGTGCGCGTGGACCGCGCGGTGCGCGAGCGGCTGTCGTTCGCCGAGTCCGAGGGCCTCATGCCGCAGGACCTGATCAACGCCAAGCCGGTGTCGGCGGTGATCAAGGAGTTCTACGGCTCCTCGCAGCTGTCGCAGTTCATGGATCAGGTGAACCCGCTGTCGGAGGTCACGCACAAGCGTCGCATCTCGGCCCTGGGCCCGGGCGGCCTGACCCGCGAGCGGGCGGGCTTCGAGGTGCGCGACGTGCACGCGACACATTACGGTCGCGTGTGCCCCATCGAAACGCCGGAAGGCCCGAACATCGGCCTGATCAACTCGCTGGCCGTGTTCGCCCGTGCCAACGACTACGGATTCCTCGAAACGCCCTACCGGGTGGTGCGCGACGCCAAGGTCACCGACGAGGTGGTCTACATGTCGGCACTCGACGAGCCGGAGTACGTCATCGCACAGGCCAGCACCCGGCTGGGGCCCGACGGCAGCCTCAGCGACGAGTTGATCTCGTGCCGCCATGGCAATGAATTCACCATGACCACGCCCGACCAGGTGCAGTACATGGACGTCTCGCCGCGTCAGATCGTATCGGTAGCGGCTTCGCTGATTCCGTTCCTGGAACACGATGACGCCAATCGCGCCCTGATGGGCTCGAACATGCAGCGCCAGGCGGTGCCCACGCTGCGCGCCGACAAGCCGCTGGTCGGTACCGGCATGGAGCGCACGGTGGCCAGCGATTCGGGCACGGCCGTGGTGGCGCTGCGTGGCGGCGTGGTCGAGGCGGTCGACGCCGGCCGCGTCGTGGTGCGCGCCAACGACGACGAGGCCGGCGCCGGTACCTCCGGGGTCGACATCTACAACCTGACCAAGTACACCCGTTCCAACCAGAACACCTGCATCAACCAGCGGCCGCGGGTCAAGGCCGGCGACCGCATCGAGCGCGGTGACGTGCTGGCGGACGGTTCGTCCACCGACATCGGCGAGCTGGCGCTGGGCCAGAACGTGCTGGTCGCGTTCATGCCCTGGAGCGGCTACAACTTCGAGGACTCCATCATCATCTCCGAGCGGGTGGTGCAGGAGGACCGGTTCACCACCATTCACATCCAGGAGCTGACCTGCGTGTCGCGCGACACCAAGCTCGGCCCGGAGGAGATCACTGCCGACATCCCGAACGTGGGCGAGGCGGCGCTGGCCAACCTGGACGAGTCGGGCATCGTGGCCATCGGCGCCCAGGTGCGCCCGGGCGACATCCTGGTCGGCAAGGTCACGCCCAAGGGCGAGACGCAGATGACGCCGGAGGAAAAACTCCTGCGCGCCATCTTCGGCGAGAAGGCCTCCGACGTTAAGGACACCTCGCTGCGCGTGTCGGCCGGCGTGGTCGGGACCGTGATCGACGTGCACGTGTTCACCCGCGAGGGTGTTCCGAAGGACGAGCGCACCAAGGCCATCGAGGCCGAGGCCCTGGCGCGCGTCAAGAAGGATTTCGACGACCAGTACCGCATCACCGCGGATGATGCCTATGCCCGTATCGAGCGCCTGCTGGTGGGCAAGGAAGCGCAGGTCGGCCCGAACAAGCTCAAGGCCGGCACCACCATCACGGCCGACTATCTGGCCTCTGTGCCGCGCGAGAAGTGGAGCGAGATCGGCCTGAAGGATGCCGAGGCAGCGGCGCAGGTCGAGCGCATCCTCGAGCAGCTGGCCCGCAAGCGCAAGGAGTTCGACCAGCTGCAGGACGAAAAGCGCAAGACCCTGACCACCTGCGAGGAGCTGCCGCCGGGCGTGCTCAAGATGGTCAAGGTGTTCGTGGCGCAGAAGCGGCGCGTGCAGCCGGGCGACAAGATGGCCGGGCGGCACGGCAACAAGGGCGTCATATCGGTCATCGTGCCGGCCGAGGACATGCCGTACATGGCCGACGGCACCACGGTGGACGTGATCCTGAACCCGCTGGGCGTGCCCTCGCGCATGAACGTCGGCCAGGTGCTGGAAACCCACCTGGGCTGGGCGGCCAAGGCGCTGGGCCTGAAGATCGGCAAGGCGCTGGATGCCGGCGGCAAGCCCACCGAGCTGCGCCAGCTTCTGAACACCATCTACAACGAGTCGGAAGGCACCGGCGCCGACCTTGATGCCTTCGACGACGGCGAGATCCAGGAGCTGGCGCACAACCTGCGCGGCGGCGTGCCGATGGCGACGCCGGTGTTCGACGGCGCCCGCGAGTCCGACATCAAGGCCATGCTGCGCCTGGCCGGCCTGCCCGAGAGCGGGCAGACCACCCTGTATGACGGGCGCACCGGCGATGCCTTCGATCGCCAGGTGACGGTCGGCTACATGTACATGCTGAAGCTGAACCATCTGGTCGACGACAAGATGCACGCCCGCTCGACCGGGCCGTACAGCCTGGTCACCCAGCAGCCGCTGGGCGGCAAGGCGCAGTTCGGCGGCCAGCGCTTCGGTGAGATGGAGGTGTGGGCGCTGGAAGCCTACGGCGCCGCCTACACCCTGCAGGAAATGCTGACCGTCAAATCCGACGATGTGAACGGGCGTACCAAGATGTACAAGAACATCGTCGACGGCGATTACCGCATCGAGGCCGGCATGCCGGAGTCGTTCAACGTGCTGGTGCGGGAAATCCGTTCACTGGGCATCGACATTGAACTCGAGCGCGAATAAGGCAGTACCGAACTGCGGTTTTCGGTCACCTGAAGCGGGGATACGATCGTGAAAGAATTTCTGAACCTGATGAAGCAGACCACGGGCATCGATGATTTCGAGGCCTTCGGTATCGGGCTGGCGTCGCCCGAGAAGATCCGTTCCTGGTCCTGGGGCGAGGTCAAGAAGCCGGAAACCATCAACTACCGCACCTTCAAGCCGGAGCGTGACGGCCTGTTCTGCGCCAAGATTTTTGGCCCGATCAAGGACTACGAGTGCCTGTGCGGCAAGTACAAGCGCCTGAAGCACCGTGGCGTGATCTGCGAGAAGTGCGGCGTCGAGGTCACCCTGACCAAGACCCGTCGCGAGCGCATGGGCCACATCGAGCTGGCCAGCCCGGTGGCGCACATCTGGTTCCTGAAGTCCCTGCCCTCGCGCATGGGCATGGCACTCGACATGGGCCTGAGCGAAGTCGAGCGCGTGCTGTATTTCGAGGCCTACGTGGTGGTCGATCCGGGCATGACGCCGCTCGAGCGCGGCAAGCTGCTGACCGATCAAGAGTACTTCGAAGCCCGCGAGCAGTACGGCGACGAGTTTGACGCCCGCATGGGTGCCGAAGCGGTCCTGCAGTTGCTCAAGGCGCTCGATCTGCCGGCCGAGACGGCGCGCCTGCGCGAGGAAATCATCAGCACCGGCTCCGAGACCAAGCACAAGAAGCTGGTCAAGCGCCTGAAGCTGCTGGAGTCGTTCCAGGAATCCGGCAACCGCCCGGAATGGATGGTCCTGACCGTGCTACCGGTATTGCCGCCGGAACTGCGCCCGCTGGTGCCGCTCGACGGCGGCCGCTTCGCGACCTCGGACCTCAACGACCTGTACCGGCGCGTCATCAACCGCAACAATCGCTTGAAGCGCCTGCTGGACCTGAACGCGCCGGAAATCATCGTGCGCAACGAAAAGCGCATGCTGCAGGAATCGGTCGATGCGCTGCTGGACAACGGCCGCCGCGGCCGCGCCATCACCGGCACCAACAAGCGGCCGCTGAAGTCGCTCGCCGACATGATCAAGGGCAAGCAGGGCCGCTTCCGGCAGAACCTGCTGGGCAAGCGTGTCGATTACTCGGGCCGTTCGGTGATCGTGGTCGGTCCGCAATTGAAGCTGCACCAGTGCGGCCTGCCCAAGAAAATGGCGCTCGAGCTGTTCAAGCCCTTCGTGTTCGGCAAGCTCGAGCGCCGCGGCCTGGCCACCACGATCAAGGCCGCCAAGAAGCTGGTCGAGAAGGGTGGGCCGGAAGTCTGGGACGTGCTCGAGGAAGTCATCCGCGAGCATCCGGTGCTGCTGAACCGCGCCCCGACCCTGCATCGCCTGGGCATCCAGGCCTTCGAGCCGGTGCTGGTCGAGGGCAAGGCCATCCAGCTGCACCCGCTGGTGTGCACGGCCTTCAACGCCGACTTCGATGGCGACCAGATGGCGGTGCACGTGCCGCTGTCACTGGAAGCGCAGCTGGAAGCCCGCGCCCTGATGATGTCCACCAACAATATCCTGTCGCCGGCCAACGGCGATCCGGTGATCGTGCCGACGCAGGACGTGGTGCTTGGCCTGTACTACATGTCGCGCGAGCGCATCAATGTGCGTGGCGAAGGCCGCGTGTACGCGGATGCCGCCGAGGCGAAGCGCGCCTACGACGCCGGCACTGCCGAGCTGCACGCGCGGGTCAAGGTGCGCATCACCGACAGCGAGTTCAATGCGGACGGTGAACTCCAGACCCGCACCCGCCTGATCGATACGACCATCGGTCGCGCCATCCTGTCGCAGATCCTGCCGGCCGGCATGCCGTTCGAGCTGATCAACCGGGCGCTCGACAAGAAAGTCATCTCGCGCCTGATCAACGACTGCTACCGCAAGGTGGGCCTCAAGGCCACGGTGGTGTTCGCCGACCAGCTCATGTACACCGGCTATCAGTACGCCAGCCGTTCGGGCGCGTCGATCTGCGTGGACGACATGGTCACGCCGGACGAGAAGACCGCCATCATCGCCCGCGCCGAGGGTGAGGTGAAGGAAATCGCCGAGCAGTACATCTCCGGCCTGGTCACCGACGGCGAGCGCTACAACAAGGTGGTCGATATCTGGTCGCACGCCAACGAGCAGGTGGCCGCCGCCATGATGCAGAAGCTCGGTCACGAGACCGTGATCGACCGCAGCGGCGCCACCGTGACGCAGCCGTCGTTCAATTCCATCTACATCATGGCCGACTCCGGTGCCCGCGGCAGCGCGGCGCAGATTCGCCAGCTGGCCGGCATGCGCGGCCTGATGGCCAAGCCCGACGGCTCGATCATCGAAACGCCGATCACGGCCAACTTCCGTGAAGGCCTGAACGTCATCCAGTACTTCATCTCCACCCACGGCGCGCGCAAGGGCCTGGCCGACACGGCGCTCAAGACCGCCAATTCCGGTTACCTGACCCGTCGCTTGGTGGACGTGGCGCAGGACCTGGTCATCACCGAGCACGACTGCGGCACCGAGGATGGCGTGCACCTGGGTGCGGTGCTGGCCGGTGGCGACGTGATCGAAGCCCTGCGCGACCGCATTCTGGGCCGTACCGCGGCGCAGGACATCCTGCTGCCAGGTTCCGACGACGTGCTGGTCGAGGCCGGCACCCTGCTGACCGAAGACGTGGTGGCGCAGATCGAACAGGCCGGTGTCGACGCCGTCAAGGTGCGCTCGGTCATCACCTGCGAGACCCGCTTCGGGGTTTGCTCCAAGTGCTACGGTCGCGACCTGGCGCGCGGCCACCTGGTCAACGTCGGCGAGGCGGTGGGCGTCATCGCCGCGCAGTCGATCGGCGAACCGGGCACCCAGCTGACCATGCGCACGTTCCACATCGGTGGTGCGGTATCGCGCAAGATCGAAGCCAACAGCATCGAGGTGCGCACCCGCGGCACCATTCGCCTGGACAACGTCAAGGTGGTGGTGCAGGCCGGCGGCAACCGCGTGTCGGTGTCCCGCTCCGGCGAGCTGGTGGTGGTCGACGAGCACGGCCGCGAGCGCGAGCGCCACAAGCTGCCGTACGGCGCCGTGGTCACCGCCAGCGACGACCAACTGGTCGACGCCGGTCAGGTGGTGGCGACCTGGGACCCGCACACGCATCCGATCATCGCCGAGGTGGCCGGCATCGCGCAGCTGAGCGACGTCGAGGAAGGTGTCACCACCATCAGCGAGGTCGACGAGGCGACCGGTCTTTCCAACATCGTCGTCACCGACGCCAAGCAGCGCGGCATGGCCGGGCGCGACCTGCGCCCGATGGTCAAGCTGATCGACGCCAGCGGCAAGGATCAGCTGCTGCCCGGGACGGACATTCCGGCCCGCTACTTCTTGCCGGCGGGTGCCATCATCACCGTCGTCAAGGGCGCCGAAGTGGGCGTGGGCGAGGTGCTGGCCCGCATTCCGCAGGAGACCTCCAAGACCCGCGACATCACCGGTGGCCTGCCGCGCGTGGCCGACCTGTTCGAGGCGCGCCGCCCCAAAGACCCGGCCATCATGGCCGAGCAGACCGGCATCGTGTCCTTTGGCAAGGAAACCAAGGGCAAGCAGCGGCTGATCATCACCGACGATCAGGGGCAGCAGCACGAGTACCTGATTCCGAAGTACCACCACATCACGGTGTTCGAGGGCGAGCACGTCAGCCGGGGCGAGAAGATCGCCGACGGTGCGCCGGTGCCGCACGACATCCTGCGCCTGCTGGGGGTCGAGGAACTGACCCGCTTCGTGGTCAACGAGGTGCAGGAGGTCTACCGCCTGCAGGGCGTGAAGATCAACGACAAGCACATCGAGGTCATCGTGCGTCAGATGCTGCGCCGGGTGGAGATCACCGACGCGGGCGACTCGAAGTTCCTCAAGGGTGAGCAGGCTGAACGCGGTGCGGTGGCCGAGGCCAACGCCGACCTGGTGTCCAAGGGCAAGCAGCCGGCGCGTTACGAGCCGGTGCTGCTGGGCATCACCAAGGCGTCCCTGGCGACCGAGTCGTTCATCTCGGCCGCTTCGTTCCAGGAAACCACGCGCGTGCTCACCGAGGCTGCCGTCAGCGGCAAGCGGGACGAGCTGCGCGGCCTGAAGGAGAACGTCATCGTCGGGCGCCTGATTCCGGCCGGTACCGGCTTCGCCTATCACGAGGAGCGCCGCCGTCGCGGTCACAGCGAGCTTGAGCAGTTCGCCGAGCTGTGGAACCAGACCGAAGGTACTGGGACGGCGGCCGGCGACGCTGATCAAGCTTCCGAGCAGCAGGCCACGGCGCCTTAACGTTGCCTTCTGCTGGCCCGCCCCTGCCGGGGCGGGCCAGCCCGCGTACGAACCCGGTGAAGGCCCGTATGGCCAGGATGTTGCGCCCTGGCGGGTGCTTGCCGGGTTCGGTTGATGGCATTTGAATTGTGATCGGCTGCGATTGCGCCGAATGCGTCTGTTGAAGACCGGAACGGCGCGCTTTTTGGGTTGACAGTGACCCCGCCGATCCCTAGAATTCCGCTCCCCTGACAGGTCGGGGCCCCGTTGCCCCGGCCTGTCTATTTATTTGTGACCAGGAATTTTCCATGGCGACGATCAACCAGCTGGTCCGCAAGCCGCGCGTGCAGCCGCGAAAGAAGTCGCCGGTTCCGGCGCTCGAAGCCTGTCCGCAGAAGCGTGGCGTGTGCACGCGTGTCTACACCACCACGCCCAAGAAGCCGAACTCGGCCCTGCGCAAGGTGGCGCGCGTGCGCCTGACCAATGGCTTTGAGGTCACCACCTATATCGGTGGCGAAGGCCATAACCTGCAGGAGCACTCGGTGGTGCTGATTCGCGGCGGTCGCGTCAAGGACTTGCCCGGCGTGCGCTACCACACAGTGCGCGGCACGCTCGACACCACGGGTGTCAAGGATCGTCGCCAGGGTCGCTCCAAGTACGGTGCCAAGCGGCCCAAGAGCTGATCGATTCCAGGCGCCCCGGCGTTCACCCGCCGGGCGACTTTTCCCGATTTCTTTAGAGATCTGCCATGTCGAGACGACGAGTACCCGCCAAGCGCGACATCCTTCCGGACCCCAAGTTCGGCGACAAGGTGTTGGCCAAGCTGATTAACGTGATCATGCATGACGGCAAGAAGTCGGTCGCCGAGGCCATCGTGTACGGTGCCCTGGATCGCCTGACGGAGAAATCGGCGTCCGATCCGGTGGAAAAGGTCCGCCAGGCGCTGACCAATATCGGGCCGCTGGTCGAGGTCAAGTCCCGTCGTGTCGGTGGCGCCAACTACCAGGTGCCGACCGAGGTGCGCCCGTCCCGTCAGCAGGCGCTGGCCATGCGCTGGCTGATCGATGCCGCCCGCAAGCGTGGCGAGAAATCCATGGCGCTGCGCCTGGCCGGTGAAATCGGCGACGCGTCCGAGAACCGCGGCGCGGCCGTGAAAAAGCGCGAAGACACCCACCGCATGGCGGAGGCCAACAAGGCCTTCTCCCATTACCGCTGGTAAGCAGCGGTTTCTGAATCCGGATTCGACCGAGTAAACAGTCGTGCGTACCACCCCGATCGAGCGTTATCGCAACATCGGCATCATGGCCCACATTGATGCCGGCAAGACGACCACCACGGAACGCATCCTGTTCTACACCGGTGTGTCGCACAAAATGGGCGAAGTCCACGACGGCGCCGCCACCATGGACTGGATGGAGCAGGAGCAGGAGCGGGGCATCACCATCACGTCCGCGGCCACCACCTGCTTCTGGCAGGGCATGGACAAGCAGTTCCCGCAGCACCGCATCAACATCATCGACACGCCCGGTCACGTCGACTTCACGATCGAGGTCGAGCGTTCGCTGCGCGTGCTGGATGCCGCGGTGGCCGTGTTCTGTTCGGTCGGTGGCGTGGAGCCGCAGTCCGAGACCGTATGGCGCCAGGCCAACAAGTACGGCGTGCCGCGCTTGGCCTTCGTCAACAAGATGGATCGCTCCGGCGCCAATTTCCTGCGCGTGGTCGAGCAGGTTCGCACCCGCCTGGGCGCCAATCCGGTGCCGATCCAGCTGCCGATCGGCGCGGAAGAGAATTTCGAGGGCGTGGTCGACCTGATCGGCATGCGCGCCATCTACTGGGACGATGCCACCCAGGGCATGAGCTACGAGCCGCGCGACATTCCCGAAGCCATGCAGGCGGATTGCGCGAAGTGGCGCGAGAAGATGATCGAGGCGGCTGCAGAGGCCGACGAGGCGCTCATGGAGCAGTACCTCGAGGGTGGCGAGCTGTCGGTTGACGACATCAAGCGCGGCCTGCGTCAGCGTGTCCTGCGCAGCGAAATCGTGCCCATGCTGTGCGGTTCGGCGTTCAAGAACAAGGGCGTGCAGGCGATGCTCGACGCCGTCGTCGAGCTGCTGCCCTCGCCGGCCGACAAGCCGCCGGTGCGCGGTCTTGACGAGCGCGAGCAGGAAGACACGCGTCCGGCCACCGACGAGGCCCCGTTCTCGGCGCTCGCGTTCAAGATTGCGACCGATCCCTTCGTCGGTACGCTGACCTTCTTCCGCGTCTATTCCGGCGTGCTCAGTTCCGGCGACAGCGTCTACAACCCGGTCAAGGGCAAGCGCGAACGGGTCGGTCGCATCCTGCAGATGCACGCCAATACCCGCGAGGAAATCAAGGAAGTGCGCGCCGGCGACATCGCCGCGGCGGTGGGTCTGAAGGACGTCACCACCGGCGACACACTGTGCAGCGAGAAGTCGATCATCACGCTCGAGCGCATGGAGTTCCCGGAGCCGGTGATTTCGGTGGCGGTGGAGCCCAAGACCAAGAGCGACCAGGAAAAGATGGGCATCGCGCTGCAGAAGCTGGCGCAGGAAGACCCGTCGTTTCGTGTGCGCACCGACGAGGAATCCGGCCAGACCATCATTTCCGGCATGGGCGAGCTGCATCTTGAGATCATCGTCGACCGCATGCGCCGTGAGTTCAAGGTCGAAGCCAACGTCGGCGCGCCGCAGGTGGCCTACCGCGAAACCATCCGCAAGTCGGTCGAGCAGGAAGGCCGCTTCGTGCGCCAGACCGGTGGCCGTGGTCAGTTCGGCCACGTCTGGCTGCGCATCGAGCCGCGCGAGCCGGGCGAGGGCTACCAGTTCCACAACGGCATCGTCGGCGGCGTCGTGCCCCGCGAATATATCCCGGCCGTGGACAAGGGCGTTCAGGAAGCGCTGGGCAACGGCATCATCGCCGGTTACCCGGTGGTCGACGTCAAGGTGACGCTGTTCGACGGCTCCTACCATGACGTCGACTCGAACGAAATGGCGTTCAAGATTGCCGGCTCCATGGCCTTCAAGGAAGGCGCGCGCAAGGCCAGCCCGGTCCTGCTCGAGCCGATCATGAAGGTCGAGGTGGTGACCCCGGAAGACTACATGGGCGATGTGGTCGGTGATCTGAACCGACGTCGCGGCGTCATCCAGGGCATGGATGACTCGCCGTCCGGCAAGGTCATCCGCTGCGAGGTGCCGCTGGCCGAGATGTTCGGTTACGCCACCGACCTGCGCTCGGCCACCCAGGGCCGCGCCACCTACTCGATGGAATTCAGCAAGTATCTGGAGGCGCCCAGCAGCGTCGCCCAGAAGGTCATCAACCAGTAACGTCCGTCGGACGGGTCAGTCAAGCGAAGGGTGTGAGTCATGTCCAAGGCCAAATTTGAGCGAACCAAGCCGCACGTGAACGTGGGCACGATCGGTCACGTGGATCACGGTAAGACGACGCTGACGGCGGCGCTGACCAAGATCGGCGCGGAGCGTTTTGGCGGGGAATTCAAGGCCTACGACCAGATCGACAACGCGCCGGAAGAGCGGGCGCGCGGCATCACCATTGCGACCGCGCACGTCGAGTACGAGTCCCCGACCCGCCACTACGCGCACGTCGACTGCCCCGGTCACGCCGACTATGTGAAGAACATGATCACCGGTGCGGCGCAGATGGACGGCGCCATCCTGGTGGTGTCGGCGGCCGACGGCCCGATGCCGCAGACCCGCGAGCACATCCTGCTGGCGCGTCAGGTGGGCGTGCCGTACATCGTCGTGTTCCTGAACAAGGCCGACATGGTCGACGACCCCGAACTGCTCGAGCTGGTCGAGATGGAAGTGCGCGAACTGCTGACCCAGTACGGCTTCCCGGGCGACGACACCCCGATCGTGACCGGCAGCGCGCTGAAGGCGCTCGAGGGCGACCAGAGCGAAATCGGCGTGCCGGCCATCCTGAAACTGGTCGACGCCATCGACAGCTACATCCCGCTGCCGGAGCGCGCCATCGACGGCGCGTTCCTGATGCCGGTCGAGGACGTGTTCTCCATCTCCGGGCGCGGCACCGTAGTGACCGGTCGTGTCGAGCGGGGCATCGTCAAGGTCGGTGACGAAATCGAGATCGTGGGCATGCGCCCGACCATCAAGACCACCTGCACCGGCGTGGAAATGTTCCGCAAGCTGCTGGACCAGGGCCAGGCGGGCGACAACGTGGGCGTGCTGCTGCGCGGCACCAAGCGGGACGAGGTCGAGCGTGGTCAAGTGCTGTGCAAGCCCGGCTCGATCACCCCGCACACCAAGTTCGAGGCCGAGGTGTACATCCTGTCCAAGGACGAGGGCGGGCGCCACACGCCGTTCTTCAAGGGCTACCGCCCGCAGTTCTACTTCCGGACCACCGACGTGACCGGCAGCTGCGAGCTGCCGGCGGGCACCGAGATGGTGATGCCGGGCGACAACGTGAACCTGCAGGTATCGCTGATCACGCCGATCGCGATGGACGACGGCCTGCGGTTTGCGATCCGCGAGGGCGGCCGCACGGTCGGCGCCGGCGTGGTTGTCAAGGTGATCGAGTAAGCACCATGGCCGGACAGAAGATTCGCATCCGTTTGAAATCCTTCTCGCATCAGCTGATCGACAAGTCGGCGCGCGAGATCGTCGACACCGCCAAGCGTACCGGCTCACGTGTGCACGGGCCGATCCCGCTGCCGGTGAAGATCGAACGCTTCACGCTGCTGCGCTCGCCGCACAAGGACAAGGATTCGCGCGATCAGTTCGAGATTCGCACCCACAAGCGGTTGATGGACATCATCGACCCGACCGACAAGACGGTGGATGCGCTGATGAATCTGGATCTGGCCGCCGGCGTGGACGTGCATATCAAGCTCAGCTGACGGCCGTGGGCAGGCCCCGAAGGGTGGGGTTGCAGCCCGGGCGATTTGGATAACAGGTAAGGGAACCAGGCATGGCCATTGGTTTGGTGGGCCGCAAGTGCGGCATGACACGAATATTCACGCCGGAAGGCGCCGGGGTGCCGGTGACGGTGGTCGACGTGTCCAACAATCGCGTGGTGCAGGTGCGCACCGCCGAGGTGGACGGCTATCGAGCCGTGCAGGTCTCGCGCGGCAGCAAGCGTGCGGCGCTGGTCGACAAGGCCCTGGCCGGGCACTACGCCAAGGCCGGGGTCGAGCCCGGACGCAGCCTGACCGAGTTTCGCCTGCCCGAAGGCGCAGGTGACGAGTTGGCGGTTGGCGACACCCTGTCCCCCGATCAGTTCGAGGCAGGCCAGATGGTCAGCGTGACCGGTGTGACGCGCGGCCGGGGGTTCACCGGCACCGTGGCGCGCTGGGGTTTTCGCGGCGGCGACGCCACGCACGGCAACTCGCTGTCGCACCGTGCGCCGGGCTCCATCGGTCAGAACCAGACGCCGGGCCGCGTGTTTCCGGGCAAGAAGATGGCTGGTCACGCCGGCGATGTGCAGCGTACGCAGCGCAATCTCGAGGTGATCAAGGTAGACGCGCAGCGCGGCCTGCTGCTGATCAAGGGCGCGGTGCCCGGGCCAACGGGTGGTGAGCTGATCGTGCGGCCGATCGTGAGCGGCAAGAAGGCAGGGGCGTGACATGGAAATGCCAGTAACCGCGATCGAAGGCACCGTCGGCAGCGTAATGCTTGCCGATGCCGTGTTCGATCGGCCGTTCAACGAAGGTCTGGTGCACCAGATGGTGGTGGCCTTCATGGCCAATGCGCGCCAGGCCGACGCCAAGCAGAAAACCCGCACCGAAGTGCGTGGCGGTGGCCGCAAGCCGTGGAAGCAGAAGGGCAGCGGTCGGGCTCGCGCCGGCAGCATCCGCAGCCCGCTGTGGCGCGGGGGTGGCAAGGTGTTCCCGGCCGGCGGCGAGAACTACAGCCAGAAGCTGAACAAGAAGATGTACCGCGCGGGTATGCGCAGCATCTTCTCGGAGCTGGCGCGGCTGGGTCGCCTGCAGCTGGTCGACGGCTTCCCGCTGGAGGCGCCAAAGACCCGCGCGTTGGTCGAGCGCCTGGAACAACTGCAGATTCCGACTGGTCATTTGCTGCTGGTGGTCGATGAGCTGACGGTGGAGCTGGCCTTGGCCGCACGCAACCTGGTCGGCGTCGAGGCGTGCGAAGTACAGGATTTGAATCCGCTGGCGCTGATCTGGGCCGAGCGGATCGTGATGACCGCCAATGCGGCGCGCGCCGTCGAGGAGTGGCTGCAGTGAACGAAGCGAGACTGTTCGAGATCATCCGGGCGCCGCACATTTCCGAGAAGGGCACGCGGGTCGCTGAGAAACACCGCCAGATCGTGTTCAAGGTGGCGCTGGACGCCAGCAAGGACGAGATCCGCGCCGCGGTCGAGCATGCCTTCTCGGTGAAGGTGCAGGCCGTGCGCACGCTGCGCGTGAAAGGCAAGCCCAAGCGCCAGGGACACCGCAGGGACTGGAAGAAGAGCTACGTCACGCTCGCTCCCGGGCACGATATCGACTTCACCGGGGTTGCCTGATAGGCGCCCAAGGAACGCCGGAACAGCATCATGGCAGTAGTCAAGAGAAAACCAACCTCACCGGGCCGCCGCTTCGTCGTGAGCGTGGTCACGCCGGAGTTGCACAAGGGCGCGCCATACGCGCCGCTGGTGGTTGCCAAGCAGCGCACCGGTGGCCGCAACAGCGACGGCCGCATCACCACCCGGCATCAGGGTGGCGGTCACAAGCAGCGCTATCGCATTGTCGATTTTCGGCGCGAGAAGGATGGCATTCCGGCCCGCGTCGAGCGCCTGGAGTACGACCCCAATCGCACCGCGCACCTGGCGCTGCTGCTGTATGCCGATGGCGAGCGTCGCTACATCATTGCCCCCAAGGGCGTGAGTGCCGGCAGCAAGCTGATGTCGGGCGTGCAGGCGCCGATTGAGGCGGGCAACACGCTGCCGCTGCGAAACGTGCCGGTCGGCAGCACGGTCCACTGTGTGGAGCTGAAAGTCGGCAAGGGTGCCCAGCTGGCGCGAAGCGCCGGCACTTCGGCGCAGCTGCTGGCCCGCGAGGGCGATTCGGTGACGCTGCGCCTGAAGTCCGGCGAGATTCGGCGCGTGCCTGCCGACTGTCGGGCGACCCTCGGCGAGGTAGGCAACGGCGAGCATTCGCTGCGCTCGCTGGGCAAGGCCGGCGCCACCCGCTGGCGCGGCATCCGCCCGACGGTGCGCGGTGTGGCCATGAACCCGGTCGATCATCCGCACGGTGGTGGTGAGGGACGCACCTCGGGTGGACGTCATCCGGTCTCGCCCTGGGGTGTGCCGACCAAGGGTTACAAGACCCGCAAGAACAAGCGTACCAGCGGCCAGATCGTGCGCCGGCGCAGCGTCAAGTAAGGACAGGACGGAGCCAGACTCGTGCCAAGATCCGTAAAGAAGGGACCGTTCGTCGATCTGCATCTGATGCAGAAGGTCGAACAGATAGTCGCCAGCGGCGGCAGCCGCAAGCCGATCAAGACCTGGTCGCGGCGTTCCACCGTGCTGCCGGACATGGTCGGCCTGACCTTTGCCGTGCACAACGGCCGCCAGCACGTGCCGGTCGTGGTCAACGAAAACATGGTCGGCCACAAGCTGGGCGAGTTCGTGCCCACGCGCACCTACCGCGGCCACGTGGCCGACCGCAAGACGCGCTGAGGCAGTCATGGAAACCTTTGCTTTGATGCGCAATGCGCACATTTCCGCCCAGAAGGGACGGTTGGTGGCCGACCAGGTGCGTGGCATGCCGGTTGACAAGGCGCTGCAGCTGCTGCTGCACAGCACCAAGAAGGCCGCCCACCTGGTCAAGAAGGTGGTCGAGTCGGCCATTGCCAACGCCGAGCACAACAACGGCGCCGACGTGGACGAGCTGCGGATCGCAGCCGTGTGCGTGGACGAGGGCCCGTCGATGAAGCGCTTCCATGCCCGCGCGCGCGGTCGCGGCAACCGGATCACGAAGCGTACCTGTCACATCAAGGTCGTTGTCAGCGACCAGAAAAAGGCCAAGGGCTAACCCACATGGGACAGAAAGTTCACCCGACCGGCATCCGACTGGGCGTCGTCAAGGATCATAATTCGCGCTGGTACGCTCAGGGTCGCGCCTTCGCCGATAACCTGAACGCCGACATTGCCGTGCGGGCCCTGTTGCGCAAGCACTTGGCGCACGCCTCGGTGAGCCGCATCGAGATCGAGCGCCCGGCACAGAATGCACGCGTGATCATTCACACCGCGCGTCCGGGCATCGTCATCGGCAAGAAAGGCGACGACATCGAGAAGCTGCGTCGGCTGGTTGGCGAGCGGATGGGCATTCCGGTGCACATCAGTGTCGAGGAAATCCGTCGCCCGGAGCTGGACGCCTACCTGGTGGCCGAGAGCGTGGCCCAGCAGCTGGAGCGGCGCATCATGTTTCGCCGCGCCATGCGCCGGGCGGTGACCAATGCCATGCGCCTGCACGCGCAGGGCATTCGCATCAACGTCGGTGGCCGTCTGAACGGCGCCGAGATCGCACGCAGCGAGTGGTATCGCGAGGGTCGGGTGCCGCTGCACACCTTCCGCGCCAACATCGATTACGGCACCGCCGAGGCCAAGACCACCTACGGGATCATTGGCGTCAAGGTCTGGATTTATAAGGGCGACGGTCCCGAGGGCGCCGACGGCGCTCACGCACCGGGCGCCTGAGATAACAGGAAAGCACCATGTTGCAGCCTAAGCGGACGAAATTCCGCAAACAGTTCAAGGGTCGTAACCGGGGCCTGGCCCTGGTCGGCAACGCCGTCAGCTTCGGCGAGTTCGGCCTCAAGGCGGTCAGCCGCGGGCGCATCACTGCCCGCCAGATCGAGGCCGCGCGTCGCGCCATCAGCCGGCACGTGCGTCGCGGCGGGAAGATCTGGATCCGCATCTTCCCGGACAAGCCGATTTCCAAGAAGCCGCTCGAAGTCCGCATGGGCAAGGGCAAGGGTGCGGTCGAGTACTGGGTCGCCGAGATTCAGCCCGGCAAGGTGCTGTACGAAATGGAAGGTGTGGACGAAGCCGTGGCCCGCGAGGCGATGGCGCTGGCCGCCGCCAAATTGTCGGTACGCACCACCTTCGTGAAGCGGGGGCTTACGGCATGAAGATCGCTGAACTGCGCGGCAAGTCGGCCGCCGAACTGAACAAGAAGCTGATCGAGCTGCATCGCGAGCACCTGAATCTGCGGGTGCAGCGGGCGACCGGTCAGCTGGCTCGGCCGTCACGCTTCCGCGCCTTGCGGCGCGAGGTGGCGCAAATCAAGACCCTTCTGAAAGAACAGGCTTCGCAGGCAAGCGCATGACGGAAGAAACTGTAAGTCGTCGCACGGTGGTCGGCCGGGTGGTGAGCGACAAGATGGAGAAGTCCATCAGCGTGCTGGTTGAAACCCGCGAGCAACACCCGATCTACAAGAAATACCTGCGTCGCTCGACCAAGTTCCATGCTCACGATGCCGCCAACGAGTGCCGCATCGGTGATCTGGTGCGGATCGAGGAATGCCGGCCGCTGTCCAAGACCAAGACCTGGCGTCTGGTCGAGGTCATCGAGCGGATCGGCGGTTGAGCGCGCCAGCCAAGCGGAGACGGTCATGATTCAGATGCAAAGCCACCTCGATGTGGCCGACAACAGTGGCGCACGGCGCGTGATGTGCATCAAGGTGCTGGGTGGGTCCAAGCGGCGCTATGCCGGCGTCGGTGACGTGATCCGCGTGAGCATCAAGGACGCCATTCCGCGGGGCAAGGTCAAGAAGGGCGAGGTTTACCGGGCCGTGGTGGTGCGCACCGTGCATGGTGTGCGGCGCTCGGACGGTTCCAAGATTCGCTTCGACAGCAACGCCGTGGTGTTGCTCAACAATCAGGGTGCGCCGATCGGTACGCGCATCTTCGGGCCGGTGACGCGCGAGTTGCGTACCGAGCAGTTCATGCGTCTGGTGTCGCTGGCACCGGAAGTTCTCTGAGGGATCACGCATGCGCAAGATCAAGCGAGGCGACGAGGTCATCGTCATCACCGGGCGGGACAAGGGCAAGCGCGGCCAGGTGGTGCGCATGGTGGCGGCCGACAAGGTGGTCGTCGAGGGCGTGAACGTGGTCAAGAAGCACGTCAAGCCGAACCCGATGAGCGGGCAGCAGGGCGGCATCCTGGAAAAGGAAATGCCGCTGCAGGTGTCCAATGTTGCCTATTTCAACAAGGCCACCCAGCGTGCCGACCGCATCGGCTTTCGGGTGCTCGAAGACGGGCGCAAGGTGCGCTTTACCAAATCCAACGGCGAGGTGGTCGACTGAGGTCGGCCGGTGCACATGACAAGGCTGGAACAATATTACAAGGACGTGGTCGTTGCCCGACTGCGCGAGGAACTGGGTATCGCCAACGTGATGGCGGTGCCCAAGCTGCTCAAGGTCACGCTGAACATGGGGGTTGGTGAGGCCGCGGCCGACAAGAAGGCGCTCGACGCCGCCGTCGCCGACATGACCCTGATCAGCGGGCAGAAGCCGCAGGTCACCAAGGCGCGCAAGGCGGTGGCGAGCTTCAAGATTCGCGAGGGCTGGCCCATCGGCTGCAAGGTGACCCTGCGCCGGGCGCGCATGTATGAGTTCCTGGACCGCTTCATCACCGTTGCGGCGCCGCGCATCCGCGATTTTCGCGGCCTGTCGCCGCGCGGCTTCGACGGCCGTGGCAACTACAACATGGGCCTGACCGAACAGATCATTTTTCCTGAGATCGATTTCGACAAGGTCGACAAGATTCGCGGCATGGATGTGTCGATCAGTACCACGGCGATCAATGACGAGCACGGTCGGGCGCTGCTGACCGCATTCAACTTTCCCTTCCGGGGCTGAGGACACAGCTGTGGCCAAGACATCCGTAATCAATCGCAACGAAAAGCGTGCCGCGCTGGTGCGCAAGTACGCTGCGCGCCGCGCCGAACTGAAGGCTGCGGCCGTGAACGTGAACCTGTCCGAGGAGCAGCGTTACGCCGCGCAGTTGGCGCTGCAAAAGTTGCCGCGTGACGCCAGCCCGGTGCGGCTGGTCAGCCGCTGCCAGGCCACCGGCCGGGCACATGGCGTGTACAAGAAATTCGGCCTCGGGCGCAACAAGCTGCGCGAAGCATCCATGCGCGGCGATGTGCCGGGCATGGTCAAGGCCAGCTGGTAAGGTGGAAAAAGCATATGACCATCATGGATCCGATTGCCGACATGCTCACGCGGGTGCGTAATGCACTCGCGCGGCGTTACGCGGAAGTCGTCATGCCGTCTTCGAAGATGAAGATCGCCGTGGCGGAAGTGCTCAAGAGCGAGGGTTTCATCAGCGGCTTTTCGGTCACCGAGACCGACGGCCGACTGATTCTGACCGTGAGCCTCAAGTACGCCGAAGGCAAACCGGCCATCCGCAGCCTGCGTCGGGCCAGCCGGCCCGGGCTGCGCATGTACCGCGGCAAGGACGAACTGCCGCGCGTGCTCGGTGGCTTCGGTGTTGCCATCGTTTCCACGCCGCAGGGCGTGATGTCCGACCGGGCGGCGCGTCGCGCCGGCGTCGGTGGCGAAGTGTTGTGCCTGGTTTCCTGACGGAAAGCTCCAATGTCTAGAGTTGCCAAAAATCCCATCCCCCTGCCCAAGGGCGTCGAGGTGGTGGTGTCCGCGGACCATGTGCAGGTGAAGGGCGCCAAGGGCAGCCTCTCGCAGGCCTTGCACCGCGATGTCGAAGTTTCAAACGACGCCGGCGTGCTGCGCGTTGGCGTGCGTGAGGAAACGACCGCGGCCTGGGCGCAGGCCGGCACTGCGCGGGCGCTGATCAGCAACATGGTCAAGGGCTGCAGCGAAGGCTTTGCGCGCACACTGGATCTGGTCGGCGTCGGCTATCGTGTGCAGATGAAGGGACCGGTGCTGAGCATTGCCGTGGGCTACTCGCACCCGGTCGAGATGGCGGTGCCGGAAGGCCTGCAGGTTGAGACGCCGACCCAGACGCAGGTCGTGGTGCGCGGCGCCGATCGTCAGCGCGTCGGCCAGCTGGCGGCCAACATTCGCGCCGTGCGTCCGCCGGAGCCGTACAAGGGCAAGGGAATTCGATACTCCGACGAAGTCGTGGTCCGTAAAGAGACCAAGAAGAAGAAGTAGTCGGTAACAGCAGGTAAATCGGGCAATGGAAAAAAAGGTCAAGCGTCTGCGGCGCGGACGCGCCACACGGGCGCAGATTCGGAAACTGGGCGTCACGCGGCTGTGCATTCACCGCACGCCGCAGCACACCTACGCACAGGTCATCGACGCCAGCGGCGGTCGCGTGCTTGCCGCCGCCAGCACGCTCGAGAAGGCGCTGGCTGAGCAGCTTGGCCACACCGGCAACGTCGAGGCAGCGCGCCTGGTCGGCCGGGTGGTGGCCGAGCGTGCCCAGCAGGCGGGCGTGCTCAAGGTTGCGTTCGACCGCAGCGGGTTCATGTATCACGGCCGCGTGAAGGCGCTGGCGGATGCCGCCCGCGAAGCCGGTCTGCAATTCTAGGAGCTGGTCATGGCCCGAGCTGAACAAACATACGAAACCAACGACATCCAGAAGCTGATCAACGTGCGCCGCGTGGCCAAGGTGGTCAAGGGCGGGCGCCAGTTCGGCTTTGCCGCGCTGACCGTGGTCGGCGACGGGGACGGGCGGGTCGGCTTCGGGCAGGGCAAGGCCCGCGAAGTGCCGGTCGCCATCCAGAAAGCCATGGAGGCGGCGCGCCGCGACATGGTGCGGGTGCCGCTCAATGGCGGCACCTTGTACTACCCGATCACCGCCCGTCACGGCGCGGCCAAGGTATACATGCAGCCGGCTTCCGAGGGCACGGGCATCATCGCCGGCGGTGCCATGCGCGCCGTGTTCGAGGCGCTGGGCGTGCGCGACGTGCTGGCCAAGTGCATCGGCAGCAGCAATCCCGTGAACGTCGTGATGGCCACCATCGCCGGGCTGGTCGGTATGGAATCGCCGGACGCCATCGCCATGCGCCGGGGCCTCAACGTGGAAGACCTGCGGGCATGAACAGCAACACGACCAAGAAAGTGCGCGTCACCCTGGTGCGCAGCCGCTCCGGCCGTGGCCGGGTGCACGATGCCTGCGTTACCGGCCTTGGCCTGCGCCGGATCGGCAGCCAGCGCGAGCTGGAAGACACACCGGCCGTGCGCGGCATGATTCGCAAGGTCAGCTACCTGCTCAAGGTGGAGGAAGTCTGATGCGTCTTGACACCCTCAAAGCCGCCGAAGGCGCGCGCACGGCGCGGCGCCGTCTGGGGCGCGGTATCGGCTCCGGGCTTGGCAAGACCGCCGGTCGCGGTCACAAGGGCCAGCACGCGCGTGCCGGCGGCTATCACAAGGTCGGCTTCGAGGGCGGCCAGATGCCGCTGCAACGCCGGTTGCCAAAGCGCGGCTTCAATTCGCGCACCCTGGGCGACAGCGCCGAGGTGCGGTTGTCCGAACTGCATCTGGTCAAGACCGAGGTCATTGACCTGGACGCGCTCAAGCTGGCCGGCATCGTGCCCAAGGGCGCCAAGCGTGCCAAGGTCATCGTGTCCGGTGAGCTGGCCGGGCCGGTGCGCCTGAAAGGCGTGGCGGTCACCGCGGGCGCGCGGGCCGTCATCGAGCAGGCCGGCGGGAGCATAGAAGAAGCCTGATGGCTACGCGCGCCGCCAATCCAGCCATGCTCGGCGGGCTCGGCAAGTTCGCCGAGCTGCGGCGGCGGCTGCTGTTCGTGATCGGCGCGCTGCTGGTGTTTCGCCTGGGCGCGCACGTGCCGGTGCCGGGCATCAACCCGCAGGCGCTGGCGGCCATGTTCGAGGCCCAGCGCGGAACGGTGCTGGACATGTTCAACATGTTCTCGGGCGGCGCCTTGCAGCGACTGTCGATTTTCGCGCTCGGGGTGATGCCGTACATTTCGGCGTCGATCATCGTGCAGCTGCTCAGCAGTGTGCTGCCCAAGCTGGAAGAGTTGAAGAAGGAGGGCGCCGCCGGGCGGCGCAAACTGACGCAGTACACGCGTTATGGCACGGTGGTATTGGCAACCTTCCAGGCGCTTGGCATCGCCATCGCGCTGGAGGCCCAGACCGCGGGCGGGATGTCGGTGGTCATCGATCCGGGCTTCGGTTTTCGGTTGATTGCCATATCGACCCTGGTGGCTGGCAGCATGTTTCTGCTGTGGCTGGGTGAGCAGGTAACCGAACGGGGTATCGGCAACGGCATCTCGCTGCTGATTTTCGCCGGCATCGTGGCCGGATTGCCGGGTGCCTTCGGCGGCACGCTCGAGCTGGTCAGCACCGGCGAGATCGGTGGTGCGGTAGTGCTGCTGCTGTTGCTGGTGATTCTGGGTGTGACGGCGTTCGTGGTGTTCGTCGAGCGCGGCCAGCGACGCATAACGGTCAATTACGCGCAGCGTCAGCAGGGGCAGCGCATGTACGCGGCGCAGACCAGCCACCTGCCGCTGAAACTGAACATGGCGGGTGTGATTCCGGCGATTTTTGCTTCCAGCATTCTGCTGTTTCCGTCGACGCTGGCCAGCTGGGCCGGCAGTGGCGACAACGCGCTGTCCTGGTTGCGGCATGTGACCACAGCCTTGTCGCCGGGTCAGCCGCTGTACGTGCTGCTGTATGCCGCCGGTATCGTGTTCTTTTGCTTTTTCTATACCGCAGTGGTCTTCAATCCGAAGGACACGGCGGACAACCTGAAGCGTTCCGGCGCATTTTTGCCCGGCGTGCGGCCCGGTGAGCAGACGGCCCGCTACATCGATGGCGTGGTGACGCGCCTGACGGTTGCGGGCGCGGCGTACATCGCGCTGGTGTGCCTGCTGCCGGAGTTCATGATCGTTTACTGGAACGTGCCGTTCTATTTCGGTGGGACGTCGCTGCTGATCGTGGTCATTACGATCATGGATTTCATGGCGCAGGTGCAGACCCACGTCATGAGCCATCAGTACGAGGGCCTGATGAAGAAGGCCAACCTGAAGGGCCGCGGCGCCGCCGGTTTGTTCGGCCCCCGTTAGTTTTGGAGTCACGACAGTGAAAGTTCGCGCATCGGTCAAGAAGCTTTGCCGCAATTGCAAGATCATTCGGCGCAAGGGCGTGGTTCGCGTCATTTGTGTCGAAGCCCGGCACAAGCAGCGGCAGGGTTGAGTCGGCCGCGTCGGCCGCAAAGGAATTCTGGAGTTCGGTAAATGGCTCGTATTGCTGGTATCAACATTCCCGACAACAAGCACGCGCGCGTTGCCCTGACGTCGATTTACGGCGTGGGCGCTACCCGTGCGCTGGAGATTTGCGCCGCGGCGCAGATCGAGCCGGCACGGCGCATCCGGGATCTGAGCGAGGCGGAGGTCGAGGCGCTGCGCCGCGAAGTCGGCAAGCTGACGGTCGAGGGCGACCTGCGGCGCGAGCTGCAGATCAACATCAAGCGCCTGATGGACCTGGGCACGTATCGGGGCCTGCGTCACCGCCGAGGTCTGCCGGTGCGCGGTCAGCGCACCCGTACCAACGCCCGCACCCGCAAGGGTCCGCGCAAGCCCATTCGCAAGTAATCGCTAACAGGATCGCCTCATGGCCAAGCCCAACACCAGCAAGACGCGCAAGCGCGTCAAGAAGAACGTTTCCGAAGGCGTGGCGCACGTGCACGCCTCGTTCAACAACACGATCATTACCATCACTGACCGGCAAGGGAACGCCCTGTCGTGGGCCACGGCCGGCTCCTGTGGCTTCAAGGGTTCGCGCAAGAGCACGCCGTTCGCGGCCCAGGTGGCCGCCGACAAGGCCGGCACCAAGGCGCAGGAATTCGGCGTCAAGACACTGGACGTGGTGGTCAACGGTCCCGGGCCGGGTCGCGATTCGGCGGTGCGGTCCCTGAACAACGGTGGCTTCAAGATCCTGAGCATCACCGACGTGACGCCGATCCCGCACAACGGCTGTCGGCCGCCCAAGAAGCGTCGCGTCTGAGTAGCAGAACGCGGCGGCCGTGCGAATCGCGGTCAGCCAGTCGCCAGTCCGTCATCGGCAATAGCCAACGCAGCGAGCGTGTCCAACATGCAGTCATCCGTATACGAGTTTCTGAAGCCCAAGCTGGTCAAGGTCGAGCGCCTCTCGCCGGTGCATTCCAAGGTCACCCTGGAACCATTGGAGCGCGGCTTCGGCCACACGCTGGGCAATGCCCTGCGGCGGGTGATGCTGTCCTCGCTGCCCGGCGCGGCCATTACCGAGGTGCAGATCGAAGGCGCCCTGCACGAGTTCACCACTCTGGAAGGCATGCAGGAAGACGTCATCGAGCTGCTGCTGAACCTCAAGGGCGTCGCGGTGCGTCTGAACGGTCGTGACGAGGCGACCGTGCGCCTGTCCAAGAAGGGCCCCGGCGTGGTCACGGCGGCCGACATCGAGGTCAGCCATGACGTCGAGGTGGTCAACAAGGACATCTACCTGGCCACCCTGATGGCAACCGGCAAGCTCGACATGACGCTCACCGTGCGGGTCGGCCGCGGCTACCAGCCGGCGGCGGTTGCCGATGAGGGCGAGGAGCTGCCGTCCATCGGCAGCCTGCGTCTGGATGCCCTATACAGCCCGGTGCGCCAGGTCAGCTACAGCGTCGAGGCGGCGCGCGTCGAGCAGCGCACGGACCTGGACAAGCTGATCATCGACATCGAGTCGAACGGCACCATCGACCCGGAAGAAGCCATCCGGCGCGCGGCCACGATCCTGTACGAGCAGTTCGCGGTTTTCGTCGAGTTGCAGGGTGGCGCCGCGCCGGGCCGCAGCCGCGAGATGGTGGGCGACATCGACCCGATTCTGATGCAGCCGGTGGAGGAGCTCGAGCTGACCGTGCGCTCGGCAAATTGCCTGAAGGCCGAAAACATTCATTTCATCGGCGACCTGATCCAACGCACCGAGGCGGACTTGCTGCGCACACCGAATCTTGGCAAGAAATCACTGAACGAAATCAAGGAGATCCTGGCCCGCCACGGCCTGTCGCTGGGCATGCGCCTAGAGGGCTGGCCGCCGGCCAACCTGCCCCGGCCGACCGAGATGATTTCCTGACGCGCCGGCGTTGAACGCGACGAGGTTTTACAGACATGCGACACAGAAAGATCGGCCGAAAGCTCGGCCGTAACAGCAGCCACCGCGTGGCGATGTTCAAGAACATGACCGCTGCCCTGGTGCAGGAAGAATTGATCCGGACCACCCTGCCGAAGGCCAAGGAGCTGCGGCGGGTGATCGAGCCCCTGATCACCCGCGCCAAGGTCGATTCGGTGGCCAATCGCCGTCTGGTGTTTGCGCGTTTGCGCGACAAGGAGGCCGTCAGCAAGCTGTTCGGTGAGCTTGGCCCGCGCTACGCGGCACGTCCGGGCGGCTATCTGCGGATTTTGAAGTGTGGCTTCCGTCCCGGTGATGCGGCGCCCATGGCGTACGTTGAACTGGTCGACCGACCGGCCGGCGAGGCGAACGCCGCGGCCGATTGAGGGTGGGACGAAGGTTGCAGTGAAAAAGCCGGGCCAGTCCCGGCTTTTTCACTTATTGCCCGCGCGAGTTGGCGGCAGGCAGGAATTCGTCGGGTGTGGACGACAGATGCGCTGCCACCGGGGCCCGCAAGGGCGAGAACCGACTCTGACGATTGGCCATGTCGTTGCTCGGCATTCGTCATCGCCGCTTGCCGGGTAACGCGGATTGCTGCGCCTCCCGGCCGTGCAGCGCGCGCTTGCGTGCCACGCCCCAGCGGTAGCCGGCCAAGCCGCCATCGATGCGCACGACGCGGTGACAGGGAATCGCCACTGCCAGCGTATTGGCGGCGCAGGCTCCGGCGACCGGCCCGACAGCCTGCGGCGCACCAATGCACTGGGCGATGTCGGTGTACGTGACCGTGCTGCCGGGCGGGATAGCCAGCAATGCCTTCCAGGCGCGCTGCTGAAACGCCGTGCCGCGAACGTCCAGCGGCAGGTCGAGGCCCAGGCGCGGTGCTTCCACAAGCCCACCACCTTGGCCACGGGTTGCTCGAAATCGGCATTACCGCCGATCAATGAGGCGCGCGGGAAACGATCCTGCAGGTCGCGCGCCAGCGCATCCGGATCATCGCCCAGCAGAATGGCGCACACGCCGCGCGCACTGGCTGCCACCAGAATCGCCCTCAGCGAGCACTGGCCGATGGCGAAGCGTATTTGCGTCTTTGCGCCCCCGGCGCGGTAGTCGGTCGGGGTCATTCCCAGGAGCCGGTTCGATTGCTCGTAGAAGCGCCCGTTGGAGTTGTAACCGGCACCGTAGATTGCCTCGGTGATCGTACTGCTGCGGTCCAGCGCGGCGCGCACGCGGCCAGGTCGATGCGCCGCCGCGTAAACCCTCGGCGTCACGCCAGTGACGGCCTTGAAAATGCGATGCAGATGGTAGTTGCTGAGCCCGGCATGTTTCGCCAGCTGGTGCAGGCTTGGCGCCCGTTCGGCTTGCTCAATGAATCGGCACAGCTCGCTCACCAGGGCCGCGTGCCGCACCGTCAAGGGCGCCTGGTCCGGCTTGCAGCGCTTGCAGGGGCGAAAACCCGCGCGCAGCGCATCCGTCGCCGTGAGGTGGAACTGCACATTCTCGGGTCGCGCCAGCCGCGCGGCGCAGCAGGGCCGGCAGAAAACACCGGTGGTTTTGACCGAGTAGAAACAGCTGCTATCGGCCGCCGGATCGCGAGCCATGACCACAGCCCAGCGCGGATCGCTCCGGATGGCGGCGGCGCGGTCTGCCGTGGCGATGGCTGTGGTCATGGTGCATTCCTGTGGTTTCAGGGCGGGCAATCCGACGATAGCCGTTGCCTGGAAACCGGGTACTCCGAATGTTGCTTTTGAATCGATGCTCGGCGATTGCGCCTTCGATGCCGACGCCAGTTGCCACGAGAGCGCACGGGGATATCCGGCGCCGTACCGTGGGGGTGGCCTGCAAACGGCGCGCCGGTGACCGCACGCGTTCTGTCAGGACGCCGGAGGACATCTGACCTGAAGGACCGAGGCGGGCCGACACCGTGGGCGAAGAACCCGGAGATTCGAATGCCGGTGCGCGAACCGCAAGCGGCGCCGGATGGTTCGATCCGGTGTCTGCAAGGTGCCGAAGAATGGTGCCGAGGAGAGGAATCGAACCTCCGACCTACTGATTACGAATCAGTTGCTCTACCGACTGAGCTACCCCGGCGTGGGTGCATGCCCGGTTTGCGTGGTCCGGGGACGCGATTATAGGCGGGCGCTTCCGGCACCGTCTAACCTGCGCCGGCACCGCAGGCGACAAATGGCTAGAATGCTGACCACTTCGCCACCTGGCCTGTTCGTGCCCGTTTCTGCCGCCTCCGATCCCCGTCTTGCCGCGCTCAGCGCCTGGCTGACCCAACGACTGGCCGGGTTCACGCTGGAGCCGGCTTCGGCGGATGCCAGTTTTCGCCGCTATTTCCGCGTGTTCCACTCTGGCGGGACGCTGATTGCCATGGACGCCCCGCCGCCGCAGGAGGACTGCCGGCCGTTCGTCCAGGTGGCCGGGTTGCTGCACGCGGCGGGCCTGAACGCGCCGCAGGTTCTGGCAGCGGATGTCGAGCGTGGCTTCCTGCTGCTGAGCGACCTTGGCCGGCATACGTACCTGGAAGTCATCGGCGAACGAAACGCCAATTCGCTGATGGCGGACGCGATCGGCGCCCTGGTGCGTTGGCAGGCGTCCAGCCGACCCGGCGTGCTGCCGCCCTACGACGCGGCCTTGCTCGGCCGCGAACTGGACCTGTTCCCGGACTGGTACGTGGCCCGGCACCTTGGTCTGGAGTTCACGCCCGCGCAGGCCGAGGCCTGGCTTGCACTGCGGGGCCTGCTGATCGAGCGCGCCGTGACGCAAAGCCAGGTATTCGTGCACCGCGACTACATGCCCCGCAACCTGATGCCGGGCAATGGCGCGCACGGCGGCCCCGGCGTGCTGGATTTTCAGGACGCCGTGTACGGCCCGGTCAGTTACGACGTGAGCAGCCTGCTGCGGGATGCCTTCCTGTCGTGGCCATACCGGCTGGAGGCGCAGTGGCTGTTCGAATACTGGCAGCAGGCGCGCGCTGCCGGCATCGATGTGCCGGCCAGCTTCGAGCGGTTCCAGACCGATTGCGATTTCATGGGCACGCAGCGGCACCTGAAGGTGCTCGGTATCTTCGCGCGCCTGAACTACCGCGACGGCAAGCCGCGCTACCTGGCCGAAACGCCGCGCTTCGTCGGCTATATCGAGGCCGCGGCATCGCGCACGCCCGCCTTGGCGCCGGTGGCGCGACTGCTGGCCGATCTGCACGCGCGGGCTGCGCCATGAAGGCGATGCTTCTGGCCGCCGGTCTTGGCACGCGCATGGGCGAGCTGACGCGCGACCTGCCCAAGCCGCTGCTGGACGTGGACGGCAAGCCATTGATCGCGCACCTGCTGGAGTCGCTGGTCGCTGCGGGCTTTGCCGATCTGGTCATAAACGTGGCGTACCTTGGCGAGCAGATCGAGGCGGCGCTCGGCGATGGCAGCCGGTTTGGCGCCCGGATCGCCTACTCGCGCGAGCCGGACGGCCCACTCGGCACCGGAGGCGGCGTCAAGCGCGCGTTGCCGCTGCTGGGCACGGCGCCGTTCTTGCTTGTCAACGCCGATGTGCGCAGTGATTACCCCTTTGGCCGGTTGCGCCGGCCGCTTGTCGGACGGGCACACCTGGTGTTGGTGGACAACCCGGCCCACAACCCGGCCGGCGACTTTGCCCTTGGCCCGGACGGGCGCCTGGCCAACCAGGGTGAGCCGATGCTGACCTTTGCCGGGCTGAGCGTGCTCGATCCGCGCCTGCTGGAGAGCGCCGGCAAGGGTGCATTCAGTCTGACTCCGCTGCTGCGCGCCGCGGCCGACGCCGGGCAGCTGCATGGCGAACGCTATGCCGGTACGTGGCTGGACGTGGGCACGCCCGCGCGGCTGGCGCAGGCCCGGACGCCGCATTCATGATCGACGCGATCCAGAGCCTCGCCACCCGCATGCTGGCCTTGCTGGGCATCGACCCGCGCTGGCTGGCGTGGGCCACGCCGGTGTCGCTGTTGACGCTGCTGGCCACGGTGGCGCTGTTGCCACTGTTGGTAGCCCGCCTGCCGCAGGATTACTTCTACCGTGAGCACCGCCCGCCGCAGCCACACACCGGTCATTGGCTGCTGCGCTACAGCCTGCTCATCGTCAAGAACCTGCTCGGCGCCGTCCTGCTGGTGGCCGGTCTGGCCATGGTGGTGCTGCCCGGCCCCGGGATAGTGACGATCCTTGCCGCGTTCGCGCTGCTGAACCTGCCGGGCAAATACCGCCTGGAGCGTTGGCTGGTATCGCGCCCACAGGTGCGCGCTGCCATCAGCATGATGCGCGAGCGCGCCGGCCAACCGCCGCTGCACCTGCCCTGACGCGTGACCTGTGCCGCGCTTTTCTCGTAAGCTTGCCGTTGACCGGCGCGAGTCGGTCAACCCTATCCACGGAGACCGTTCGAATGATCCGCATCGCCCCGTCCGGCCTGATTGCCATTGCCCTGCTGGCCGTCATGGCCGCCACACGCAGCCACCATTTCACCTCCCTGCTGGGACCGGGTGACGCCACCCTGGCGGCGTTTTTCCTAGGCGGGCTGTTCCTGCGTCGGGCCGGATGGCTGGCGCTGTTTCTTGCAACGGCGGGGTTGGTGGATTTTCTGGCTGTGCAGGGCGGAACCAGCGCCTGGTGCATCACGCCAGGCTACGCCTTGCTGGCGCCGGCCTATGGCGCACTGTGGCTGGCCGGTCGCCTGTCCACCGGCGCCCTGCAGTCGACCGCCGGGCTGCTGCGCAGCGCGGGTTTGCTCGGTTGCGCCGTTCTGGTCTTTTTCGTGATCTCGAACGTCGGTTTCTATGCCTTCTCGGAAGCCGCGGACCTCAGCGCGATCGACTTCGCCCTGCGCGTGGCCAGCTACCTGCCAGGCTACCTGGCGCAGGCATTCCTCTATAGCGGCGCCGGACTGGTGCTGGCGCATGGACTGATCCGCGGCGGCCGTACCCAGGCCGCCGCCTGAGCGCGCCGGGCAAGGCCCCATGGGCAAGCGCCTGACCCGCATCTATACGCGTACCGGCGACCAGGGCAGCACCGGCCTTGGGGACGGTTCGCGGGTGGCCAAGGACGCCGCCCGGGTCGAGGCCTACGGCACGGTCGATGAGCTCAACAGCGTGGTCGGTCTGCTGCGCACGCATGCGCTGCCCGAGCCAATGGACAGCTGGCTGGGCGAAATCCAGCACCGGCTGTTCGACCTGGGCGGCGAGCTGTGCATTCCCGGTCACACCATCATCAGCGATGCCCATGTCACGTCGCTGGAGCAGTGGCTGGACCGGCTCAACGACGACCTGGAACCGCTGGCCGATTTCATC
The DNA here is from genome assembly GCF_014359565.1 of Immundisolibacter sp. Taxonomy (NCBI): domain Bacteria; kingdom Pseudomonadati; phylum Pseudomonadota; class Gammaproteobacteria; order Immundisolibacterales; family Immundisolibacteraceae; genus Immundisolibacter; species Immundisolibacter sp. The sequence goes on from NZ_JACIZD010000001.1 coordinate 757,866, forward strand.
CTGCCGGGCGGCAGTCCGGCTGCAGCGGTCTGCCATCTGGCGCGCACGGTGTGCCGCCGCGCCGAACGGCGGGTGGTGACACTGCAGGCGCAGGAGCCGGTCAATGGCCCGGCGCTGCGTTACCTCAACCGCCTCTCGGACCTGCTGTTCGTGATGTCGCGCAGCCTGAACCGCGCCGTCGGGGTGGCGGACGTGCTCTGGCAGCGTCCGGCGCAGTGACGGCGGGCGGTTAGGGAAACAGCGTCCGGCGGGGGTCCATCGGCAATTCCTTTGCCAGGCGCCCGTAGAGTTCGCGCGCCGCGTCGGTCAGTGCCGGTGGGGTCACCATCTTGAGCACCACGTACTGATCGCCCGGCGTTGGCGTCGTCGGCAGGCCGCGGCCGCGCAGGCGCAGCGTGTCGCCGCTTTGCGAACCGGCCGGTATGTTCAGCTCGACCACGCCGCCCAGCGTCGGCACCTTGACCGTGGCGCCCAGCGCCGCTTCCCAGGGCGTGATCGGCAGGTCCAGGTACAGGTCGGCGCCCTCCAGGCGATACAGCCGGTGCGGTGCGAACTCGATTTCCAGGTACAGGTCGCCGCCGTTGCTCCCCTGGCCGGCGAGTCGGATGCGCTGACCCGCGCGCACGCCCTTGGGGATGCGCACTTCGAGCGTGCGGCTGCGCCCGCCGGGCTGGCTCAGGTTCACCGCCCGACTGCTGCCGTGGAAGGCGTCCTCGAGCGTGATCTGTACCCGCGCCTGTTGGTCCTCGCCGCGTGCCGACCGGCGCTGCGGGCCTTGCGAACCGGCAAAACCGCGCCCGAACAGGCTGTCGAAAAAATCGCTGAAGCCGGCGCCACCGCCGCTACTGCGAAACTCGAAACCCTTGCCGCCGTGCCAGTCCGGTGGCGGCGAGAAGCCCTGACCGGCCTGCCAGTTGCTGCCCAGCTGGTCGTAGGCGGCGCGCTTGTCGGCGTCCTTGAGTACCTCGTAGGCCTCGGCCACGTCCTTGAAGCGGTTCTCGGCGTTCGCTTCCTTGCTGACGTCCGGATGGTACTTGCGCGCCAGCTTGCGGTAGGCGCGCTTGATGTCCTCGGCGCTGGCGTCGCGGGCCACGCCCAGGGTCTTGTAGTAATCCTTGTATTCCATCGCCACTCGGGAATGGGAAAAGCCTGCCAGTGTAGTCGGGCTCAGGCGCCGACCCGGAGGCGGCGGGCCGCTGCCCGCTGCGCCGCAGAAGGTGTGGGTCGGCCGGAGCTTTTCAAGCGCCCGGGCCGGCTATCTGCGGCGCCGCTCAGATCCCGAACATCACGCCAAGGCCCAGATACGAGATGCGGTCGTCATAGAACTGCCCGTGCGGCGAATAACCGCGGTAGCCATCGATCGACAGGCGCAGGAAGTGATCCGAGTGTGGGGCGTCGAACTGCATGCCGACCTTCAGGCTGCGATCGATGGACCAGTCGTGTTCGGCGTAGGACTTCAGGTCGAGGCCCGCGAACGGGCGCCCGCGCAGGCCGGGCAGGAGGGTGGTGGCCGATGCGCTGAAGTACTCGATGCCGGCGTGCGCCATCAGCCGGTCGAGGTCGGCCGGCTCCCGGTGCAGCAGCACTTCGCCCCCGCCGTAGATGCGAAACGGCGTCAGGTCGTAGGCGATCAGGCCCTCCAGCGCCTCGAAGCTCAGGTTGACGCGTTCCGGCGCGGCGTTGAGCAGGAACTCGTCGCCCAGGTGCGAGCTCTGGTGATACAGGCGCAGCCGGCCGCTGGTGTTGCCCTGGCGCCAGGTCAGTGGCATGCCCACCGTGTAGTCGGCGTTGATCAGGTCGAACGAGTCGGCTTCCAGGTTGAACAGGCCGAACAGTCCGCCGGAGATGCCCACGTTCCAGCCGTTGCCGGCCTCATCGACGCGGCCATAGACCGGAAAATTGGCGCCATAGCCGACCTCGGCCAGCCATAGCGTGTCGGTGCTCGTGTCGTAATGCCGCGAGGACACGAAAAAGCGCGGCTCCTTGGGGTCGGCCAGGGACGGTCGAAACAGTTCGGTGGTCGGGAACCAGCGGCCCGGTGTCGATCCCGCCGGCTCGCTCGCGCTGGCCACCCGCACCTTGCGCACGCCGCCGATGGCGGCCAGTGCCTCCTGCGCGGCTGCTGCGTCGTCGTGCTCCCGCGCATCCAGTCGCATGCGGCCCTCGGATACGTCAAGGGTGTAACTGCCCGGCTGCCAGCCGAGGCGTTGCTCGAGCACCGCCGCCGCATAGCCGGCAAGGTAGGCATCGTTGGGCGCGCTTGGGGCGGCCACGGCGGCCGTGCTGGCCAGCACGGCCAGTCCGGCCAGGATCGGATTGTGAATACGCATGAAGGCTCCTTCGAAATAGGGTGCGTCGAACGCGGCGACGGGAAGTTGGGGCACGATGCCGCCCGTTGCCTGGTGACAGCGTCCTGCCGAAAAAAGACGACGGTGGCGGCACGTCAGTTCCGCGTCGAGCGACAGAGGGATCGCGCGCCCGGCCACGGCGATGGCGGTGGACACCGCACGTACCTTACTCCTTGCGCGGACACAAGGGTGTGCGCCGGCGGCTCAGCGGTTCAGCAATCCGTGTTCTCGGGCCAGCGCCATGGCAGCCCGGGTCGGCTGATTCAGGTCCATGTCGGCGACCTGCGCCGGGCTGAACCAGCCGATCTGCGTGGATTCGTAGTTCTTGCGCGGCTCGGGCCGGCCGGCCAGGCGCGACACGTAGTTGATCAGCAGGAAGTGCCGCGGCTGGGTGAATTCGGGACTCTCGATGCAGTCCTGGATGCACAGCCAGGCGGCGTGTTCGACCTCGATGCCGGTTTCCTCGCGCATCTCGCGCCGGTAGGCGTCCAGCATCGTCTCGCCGTAGTCGATCTTGCCGCCCGGCAGGCCCCAGCGGCCGGACCATTTGGCGGTGCGGATCAGTAGCAGCTCGCCGGTGTCGGCCACCAGCAGGCCGCCGACGGTGGCGATCACACGCCGCTCGTGGGCCAACAGGTGTTCGCGGTCGATCAGGTCGATGATGTCGCGCACGCTCTGGAACGCGTGATCCGGCCGCGCGGCGCGCAGGCGCTCTTCGGTGGCGTAGCCGTACAGCGCCGCGCCGGCGATGACCTGCGCCGCGTGGGCGGCCTCGATGTCGTGCGGGGTGTCGCCCACGTACAGGGTCTCGTCCGGTCGAAACGGTGCACTGGCCACGATCTGCTGCAGCACCGGAATCTTGTCCGCCGCGCCGCCGCCGATGTGGCCAAAGAATTCGCGCAGGCCAAGCCGGGTCAGCAGTCCGTTCAGGATCTCGGTCGGCACGCTCGAACAGATGCTCAGCGCCACCCCGCGCAGGCGGCAGACGTGCAGCAGCGCCGGCACCTCGGCGAACAGCTGCGACTGCGCCATGCGCTGCGCGAAATGGCCAAAGAACACCGCGTCGATCTGCTCGCGCGGCCGCTCGCCGATGAAGCGCCGGTAAAAGCGCTCCACCGGCAGCGTGAACTCGCGCCGGTAGGTGGCCTCGTCCACCGGCGCGGCGCCAAAGTGCGCCAGCGTGTCGTTGGTGGCGGCCAGGGTCAGGGCGCGGTCGTCGGCCAGCGTGCCGGCCCAGTCCAGGATCAGGTGGCGAATCATGGCAAGCGGCTCCGGGTGGATGCGCGGCGCGGCCGGCTCAGCCCATCAGCAGGCTGCGGTACAGCGGCGCCAGCACTAGATAGATCAGTATCGACGCGGTCAGCGCGGCGCCGTACAGCTCCGTATCCAGGCGGTAGCGGTGGCACAGGATCACGCCCACCGCCGGGCAGGCCGAGGCCATGGCCACGCCCAGCACCGCCAGCGTCTCGCCCCGCAGGCCGAAGGCATAGGCAAACGCCAGCCCCAGCGCCGGCCCGGCCACCTGGCGTATCAACAGCGCCGGCACCGCCGCGCCGAGGCGGCGCAGGGCGCCCAGACGCAGCGACAGGCCGACCACGAACACCATCAGCGGGATGCCGGCATCGCCGACATAGCGCAGCGTCGTGACGACCCGATCCGGCACCGGCAGGCCGAGCAGGTTGACCGCCAGCGCCGCGAACACTGCCCAGGCCGGCGGCAGGCGCAGGATTTCGCGGCCCAGCGAGACCCGGTTCGCGCCCTCGGCATGGCGCGCCGCCACCGCCACGCCGACGGTCCAGATCAGCAGCGTGGTGGCGATCAGGTCATAGGCGAACACCACCGGCATGCCCTCGTGCCCGAACAGGCTGACCACCACCGGCAGGGCGATCGAGCCGTTGGCAAAGCCGGCCGCCAGCAGCATGGCGCCGCGACCCTGCGGCGACAGGCCCAGGCGCTGGCCGGCGAAGCGGTACGCCGCCGCTGCCAGCAACAGCCCGCCCAGGCTGCACACATAGCCAGCCGCGGGGATCACCATCAATTCGAGGTTCAGTGAGGCCCGCGACATGATGGCGAAGATCAGCGCCGGGCCGGTGAGGTAGATCATCAGCATGTTCAGCGCCTGCGCCATGTGGGCGGCGTCGACGCCGCCGGGCGCGTGCCGACGCCACAGCCAGCCGGCGGCCAGGGCAACGAAAACCGGTAACAGGTCGAGGTACACGCGAGGTGGTTCCGGAAAGGAAACACCGCCGGCAGCTGATCACGCGGCCGGCGGCGTCTGGGTGAAAAAGCGCCTTCGGACGCCGCCGATCAGGACGGCTGCGGTGCGGTGGCCAGCATGGACGGGCGCTGGCTGAACTCGCCCAGCCACGCAGCCAGTGCCGGGTGGCCGGCGCGCCAGGCCAGGTCCGGCAGGCGAAAGTCCAGATACTCCAGCGTGACCGCAAACTCGATGTGCGCCAGCGTCAGCGCCGGGCCGAGCGCGGCCACGTCCTGTTCCATGGCCGCCAGGCCGCGCTCGATGGCGCGCCGCTGGCGGTCGGTCCACGGCGCCCAGCGCATGGACTCCGGGCGCAGCAGTTCCAGGCGCGCGGTGACCGCCGCATCCAGCACGCCGTCGGCCAGCGCCGCCCGGCGCAGCACGGCAAAGCGCTCCGTCCCGTCCGGAATCAGCCGCGGTGCGGGCGCCAGGCTGTCGAGGTATTCGCAGATCACCCAGCTGTCGTACAGGCACTGGCCGTCGTCCAGGCGCAGCGCCGGCACCTTGCCCAGCGGGTTGATGTCCAGCAGCACGGCGGGGTCTTCCATGGGGCTGGCGAGGATTTCCTCGACCCGGTCCGCCAGGCCCTTCTCCAGCGCCGTCACGCGCACCTTGCGCGAGTAGGGGGACGGCCTGGCATAGATCAGTTGCATCACGGTTCTCCTCGGGCGGGCTCAGGGATTGTCCTGTTTGCCGTAACTTTCGAACCGCGCCACCACGCGCGCCATCTCGTCCGCGTCCAGCAGCACCGGCGTGCCGGTGGCCAGCGCCGCGCAGTACTGGCCGGCCAGGGACTCGATTTCCTCGGCCAGCGCCAGGGCGCTCGTCAGGTTCGCGCCGGTCGCAATCACGCCATGGTTGGCGAGCAGGCAGGCGCGACGATCTTCCAGCGCGACCAGGGCATTGGCCGAGAGCTCGGCGGTGCCAAAGGTCGCGTAGTCGGCGCAGCGCACGCTGTCGCCGCCGGCCGCCGCCACCATGTAATGGAAGGCCGGCAGCTCGCGCCGCTGGCAGGCCAGCGCGCTGGCATAGCGCGAATGGGTGTGCACGATGGCGCCGACCTCGGGCCGGGCGGCATAGATGTCGCAGTGGAAACGCCACTCGGACGAGGGCTTGCGCTGCCCCGGCGCCGCGACGCCATGGGCGTCCAGATGCACCAGGTCGGCGGCACCCAGCTCATCGTAGGGAATGCCAGTCGGCGTGATCAGGAAGCCGCCCGGCAGGCGCACGCTGACATTGCCGGAGGTGCCGCGATTCAGACCCCGGCGCACGCTCTGGCGGCCGGTGTCGATCAGCAACTGGCGAAGGGCGCTCTCGTCCAAGGGCGGACCGTGCAGGAATAGCGGAAGGGGGCGCCCGGCGGCCTGCCGGGGAGCGCCGGTATGGTACACGCGCCGCCGCGCCCTAATAATGACCAAACGCTCGCTACAGGAGAAGCCGATGATCGATCTGTACATGTGGCCGACGCCCAACGCCCACAAGATAACGATGTTTCTGGAGGAAACCGGCCTGCCGTACCGCACCGTGGAGGTCAACATCGGCGCCGGCGACCAGTTCAAGCCGCAGTTTCTGGCCATCAGCCCGAACAACAAGATGCCGGCCATCGTCGACCCGGACGGTCCGGACGGCCAGCCGATCAGCGTGTTCGAGAGCGGCGCGATCCTGATCTATCTGGCCGAAAAAACCGGCCGCTTCCTGCCCGCCGCGCCGCGTGCCCGCTACGAGGTCTTGCAGTGGCTGATGTTCCAGATGGCCAGCGTCGGGCCGATGCTGGGCCAGGCGCACCACTTTCGCGACTACGCGCCGGAAAAACTGCCCTACGCCATCGACCGCTACAGCAACGAATCGCGGCGCATCTACAACGTGGTCGAGAAACGCCTGGCGGATCGCGACTACGTGGCCGGCGAGTACTCCATCGCCGACATGGCGATTTTCCCGTGGTTCCTGCACCACGAGCGCCAGGGCGTGGACCTGGGCGAATTGCCCAACGTGCGCCGCTGGATGGATGCCATCAATGCCCGCCCGGCCACGGTGCGCGCCCTGGCCGTGATGGCCGACCGGCGCCCGCCCAAGCCCGGCCCGCAGGACCAGCTGCAGCGGGAAATCCTGTTCGGCAGCAAGCAGTTCGAGAAGCGCTGATCCGGGCGCCAACCCGGAGCTGTTCGAATGGTCCGCGCCGGACCAGGACCGCAGCCGCACGCGAAGCGGCGACCAGGCGGACCATCACGCGTCGTTTTTATGGCAACGCTGAAGGGTTCGGCGTTTCCCGCTGCGCAGGGACGCGCTGCCAAAAATCGGTGGCTGCACGCCACTGATTTCGTGTGCCATCGCAGAACTGTGGGAGCCCGCCTGCGCCGGACGATCATCGCGCTGCGCAGCTGCACTGCATGTTTTCCCGGTGGCAGGCGCTGAAAAATCCAGACTGGACTCATTCAGCGCCTCCCTGGCACCAGTCGCTCGCCGGCCGGCGCTCAATGTTCCGACGCGGCGACCGATAAGCTGTTCCAGAGCCTTAGACTGTCCCAGACCATCGGCGCCAACCGCGGCAAGCGGGGCGTTTTGGGGTGGCCATCGGCGCGGTGGGTGGACTCCCCCGTAGCCGGCAAGCCGGCCTTCGATGCCTGCAGATAAAGGATTGACCAAGGATGGAGAAACCCTGCATCACCGGACCGTCAGCCTTTGACGACTGGCTGCGCAGCAACCCGGACCCGGTGGCGATCGCCCGCGGCGTGGCCCTGCAGGACATCCGTCTGCTGCGCTGGAACGACGCCTTCGCGACCCTGCTGGGAATGCGGGAGGATGCCGATCCGGCGCCGCGTTTCGCCGCCGCGCTGGCCCGCATGGCCCAGCTCGACGAGCAACAGGAACAGGCTTTCGTTGCGGCCAATCGGGAGGCGCTGCGGGCCGGCCGCACCAAGACCCGCTGGCAGTTTCTGGATCCGGCCGGCAAACGGATGAGCGCCGAGGTGGAGCTGACGGCCCTGCCGTCACTTGCGCCGGATGTCTACAGCGTGCACATCCGCGATATCGGCGCCGTGATCGAAGTCCAGGCCGAACTGGCCACCAGCGAGGCGCGCTTTCGCGATTTGTTCGAGGTCGCCGAGGATGCCTTCGGTTTCATCTCGGTCGTCGATGGCGAGCCGTGCTTCATCGACTGCAACGCCTATCTGGCGCGCCTGTACGGCGCCAGCGACAAGGCGCAGGTGATCGGCGCCACGCCGCTCGATTTCTCGCCGGCGGTGCAGCCGGATGGCAGGTCGTCGGTCGATCGCGCGCGAATGGAGTCCGAACGGGCGCTGGAAAAGGGCTTTGCCCGCTTCGACTGGTATTCACTGCGCCTGGACGGCACCCCATTCTGGCTGGATGTGGCGCTGACCATCCAGCCGTCCTGGGGCGCGGGCGTGCTGCATTTCTCCGGCCGCGATATCACTGACCGCAAACATGCCGAACAGACGCTCGCCCGGGCCGAGGAGCTGGCCAGGGTAACGCTGCAATCGATCGGCGACGGCGTCATCACCACCGATGCCGAGGGCCGGGTGACGGCGCTGAACCCGATCGCCGAGCGCCTGACCGGCTGGCCGCAGAGCGAGGCCCTCGACCGGCCGGTCGGCGAGGTGTTTCGCCTGGTGCACGAAGACAGCCGCCGGCCGGTCGACAATCCGCTGCTGCGCTGCATCGCCGAAGATCAGGCGATCGACCTGCCGGGCACCGCCGTCCTGCTGAACCGCGACGGGGTCGAATATCACGTGGAAGATTCGGCGGCGCCCATTCATCTGCCCGACGGCACGCTGGCCGGCGCGGTGATCGTGTTTCGCGACGTGACCGACACCCGGCGCCTGGCGGACGAGATCTCCCACCAGGCGCGGCACGACCCGCTGACCGGTCTGCCCAACCGGCGCGAGTTCGAGCACCGGCTGGGCGAACTGCTGGAGCAGGCGCGCCGGACCGATGCCGTGCATGCCCTGTGTTACGTGGATCTGGATCAGTTCAAGGTGGTCAATGACGGCTGCGGTCACGCGGCCGGCGACCAGCTGCTGGTCGAACTGGCCACCGTGCTGCAGCACCGGATCCGCCGCGGCGACCTTCTGGCGCGCCTCGGCGGCGACGAATTCGGCTTGCTGCTGACCGACTGCCCACCGGACCAGGCGACGCAGATCGCCCATGATTTGCTGGGCGCGATCGGCGATTTCCGCTTTCGCTGGGGGGAACGCAGCTTCACCGTGGGCGCCAGCATGGGCCTGGTGCCGGTCGGCGCCAGCGCGGCATCGGCCGCGGAGCTGCTGAGCGAGGCGGACCTTGCCTGTTACACGGCCAAGGACCTGGGGCGCAACCGCATCCACCTGTTTCGGCACGGTGATGCCGATCTGGCACGCCGCCGCAGCGAAATGCAGTGGGCAACGGAACTGCGCGACGCGCTGGACGAGCAGCGCCTGCAGCTGTACGTGCAGCCGATTTGCGCGCTCGGCGAAGCCGACCGGCTGCCGTGGTACGAGGTGTTGCTGCGCCTGCGCCAGCGGGACGGGCGCATCGTGCTGCCGGGCGCCTTCCTGCCGGCTGCCGAACGCTTCGGGCTGATGCCGCTGATCGACGGCTATGTGGTATCACGCGCGATCGGCCACCTGCTGGCCTGCGGCCGGGCCGCCGGCGTGCGCCTGTCGGTGAACCTTTCCGGTCGCTCGCTGGAGGACCCGGGAGTGATCGGCATGATCGAGGGCTACTTCGCCGATCCGGGCCATGTGTCCGGCCGGCTGTGCCTGGAACTGACCGAGACCACCGCCGTCGCCCATCTTGGCCGCACGCGCGAGTTCATCCACCGTCTGCGCGGCGCCGGCTGTCTGTTTGCGCTGGACGACTTTGGCACCGGCGTGTCGTCGTTCGCCTACCTGAAGCATCTGCCGGTGGATTACCTGAAGCTGGACGGCAGCTTCGTGCGCGACATCACCCGCGAGCCGATCGACCGCGCCATGGTGGAGGCCATCCACCGGCTGTCGACCATCATGGGCTTTCAGACCATTGCCGAGTTCGTCGAGGACGCGGCGACGCTGCAGCTGCTGCTAGGCATCGGCATCGACTACGGGCAGGGCTTTTTGCTTGGCCGGCCGGCACCGATCGAATCGATGCTGGCGGGCACCCCGCAGTCGGCAATACGCACGGCCTGACGCGGCCGCCGGCTGCGTCAGGGCCGTTTCACGCCCGCCAGGCCACGTCGCAGCACAGCACGCCCGGCGCGCCAGCCAGCGATGCCGTCACGGCCAGCGTGACACAGGCCACGCCGAAACCCCGTTGCAGGTAGGCGCGGCTGCGCTGCACCGAATCCGGATTGGCGACGGCGCGGGCGAAAAACCCGCGCCCGGACGCATCCGCTCCCGGTTGGTCCAGCAGCATCGCAAAGCGCGGCCGGACGGCGTTGACGCCCAGCAGGTTGTCGCTGCGCTGAATGCCATCGCCATCGAGCCAGTAACAGCGCAGCAACGAGGTCTCATCGCGCATCGGGGCGGTTGCATCGGCCAGCGTGGCGCCGCCGGCCAGGCGCTGCGCGGCGGCGACCAGCTGCAGGCGCCAGACATCGGGCCAGGATGGCACCGGCGCGGCGCCGGCCGACGCCGCCGCGCGCGGCATGTCGATGGGGATGATCTGGGCACGGTCGCGCAGAACGGGCGCCGGGAAGGCGAAGTGAAAGCCCTGCGCCAGGTCGCAGCCGACTTCCAGCGCGAGCATGGCCTCGTCGTAGGTCTCCACGCCCTCCATCAGCACCAGCGCGCCGCAGTCGTGCAGGAACTCGACCAGGCCGGGCAGCAGGCGGCGCTCCTCGTGACGGGCCAGGGCGGCCAGCAGCAGCTCGCGGTCGAGCTTGACGATGTCGACGCCCAGCGACCACAGGCGCGTCAGGCTGGACAGACCGACCCCGTAATCGTCGATCGCCACCAGGCAGCCGATTTGCCGGTAATGGGCCACCGCATCGGCCAGTGTGTCGCCGTCCTGCACGCCGCTCTCGGCGATTTCAACCACCACCCGCGCCGGATCGAAGCCGTTCCTGTCCAGCATGTTGGCCAGGAATTCGCCATGCCGGCGGTGGCTCGCCACCACCAGCGGCGATACGTTCAGGAACAGCCAGCCATCGGCAGTGCCGGCCTGGCCCTGAAAATTGCGCAGGTGCAGCAGCCGGCACAGGGTATCCAGTTCCACCAGGCCGGCCTCGTCCAGGCCACCGCTGAAGAACCGGAACGGCGTCGCGCCCCGCCCGTCGGCATAGTCCAGACGGACCAGCCCCTCGTGGCCCACCACCCGGCCGGTGCTCAGCGTCACCACCGGCTGGAACACGCTCGACAGGCGCAGGCTGCGGAACTGGCCCTGCCAGCAACCGTCGTCGGCCTGGCTGGCCAGGGTCTCGAGATGGGAAAGCTGCGAGGCGGTACGCGGGTTCGACATGGCGTTCGGCACGCTCCAGTGAATGGCCACAGGTCTGCCTGTCGGGCGTGACAGGTCACTACCTGGCCTTGTATCGGCCGGTCAGGCAGGCGCTGAATGCCGCCGAACGGCTTTTCTATACCCCGGCGGGGCCCGGCACAACTGCCGCCGATCGGAGAACTGTATGGCCCAGCCATGCCGTGCGATAACGCGCGGCACAGCCGCGCTCCCACTCAGCCGCCGAACATCCCGGCCAGGAAGGCAATCTCGTCGCCGATGCGCACGTCCAGGATCGCCGGCCGGCCCTCGCGTACCGCCGCCACGGCGCGACCGACGGCGGCGCGGATCTGCGCCGGGTCCTCTACCTTCTCGCCGTGGCCGCCGAACAGCACCGCCAATTGGCCATAGTCCGGATTGGGGGCGATCGGCGAGCTGACGTGATGGCGATGGGTGACCGCCGCGCCCTGCGGGTACAGGAACTCGGTGCCCATCTGCATGGACCGGTAGTGACCGTTGTTGAAGATCACGGTCAGCATGCCAATGCCGTACTGCTGCGCGAAGCCGAGCGCCGCCAGGCCGGGGTTGTAGTTGTAGGTGCCATCGCCGACGAAGGTCACCAGCAGCTTGTTCGGCAGCCCCACCGCGGCGCCCAGGCCCATGCCCAAGCCAAGGCCCAGGCCGCCGGAAAGGGCATTGATGAAATGCCCGGGCTTCAAGCGATCCATCACATTGATGATGGTGTGATGGCTGAGGATGGTCTCATCGATGATGACGGCGTCGTCCGGTAGGCAGGCGTTCAGTTCGTGACACAGAAAGCGCGCGTCGATCGGCGTCGCGCCGGCGTTCTGCAGCGCATCCTCCCGCCACTGCGCGCGCCGCGCCACGCTGCGTCCGGCCCAGGCGGCCTGCCGCTGGTCGGCGCCGGCGGTGGCGGTCGGGATCAGTTCCAGCAGAGCATCCACGGCGGCCATGGCATCGCCCTGAATCTGCAGATCGGCCGTGAAGCCGGTATACGGATCGCGTTCGCGCAGCGGGTCCTGGGCGATGTTGATCAGCTTGGCGGCCGGTGGCGTCATGGCGGTCGGCGGGTACCACGGACCGGGCGCCTCCAGCATCAGCACCGCGTCCACGTCCTTCAGGTAAGCCTGCGCATAGAAGCCGGCGTGCAGCGCGTGATCGCGCGGGAAATTCACGAAACCCGGGTGCTGGCCCTCCACCACGCCGGCACCCAGGCGCTCGGCCAGTTGCACCAGGCGCGCCGCTTCGGCCGCCGTGCGACAGGCGTTCTCGACGATGATCAGCGGGTTCTTGGCCGCCTTCAGCCAGTCGGCGGCCTGTTGCAGCGGCGCGCGATCCGGCTGCGGCGTGGCTGGGAAGGCATAGCGCGCCGGCGCCGGCAACACCGCCGGCTGGTGCAGGTATTCGAACGGCAGCGACAGGAACACCGGCCCCTGCGGCGCGCCCATCGCCAGCGCGCAGGCGCGGTGCACGGCGCCGGCCAGCACGGCCGGCGTGTTCAGGCCGAAGCTCGACTTGGTGATCGAATCCACCAACCGCGCCGGTCCGCCGGGGTCGGCCAGGAACCGCCCCCACTGCGCGCCGACCCAGGCGTCCGGCCCCTCGCCGAAGGTCACCGATTCGCCGGCCAGCACCAGCAGCGGAATCTGTTCGTGATAAGCGGCGCGGATGCCCATCGATGCGTGCAGCGTGCCCACCGTGGCATGGACCAGGCACACGCCGAGCCGGCCGGTGGCCCGCGCGTAGCCCATGGCCTGGCCGATGGCCAGGTCCTCGTGGCGGGCGTTGTAATAGGTCGGCGCCGGCTGATTGGCGGCGGCGCGCCGGGCCAGCGCCTCCCACAGCGGCGGCCATTCGGAGCCGGGCGAGGAGAAAATCGCCTCCACGCCGTAACCGTTCAGGATGTCGAGCAGGACTTCGGCGCCGCTTTGCTGGCTCATGGGGGTCTCCTCCGGGAGGACTGTTATGGTCGGCTTACCGAAGCGGTGCCGCACCTGACGCGAATCATAGACCGCGCAACCAACCGAACGATCAGCAAGGGCCGCATGGTATTTTTCTGCCACAGATCGCGATGGGAGAACCTGCCATGAATGCCCCGCACGCCTTGTCCGATTACGCCCACCTGGTGCAGCCCGACCGCGTGCACAGCGCCATCTACACCGATCCGGCCATTTTCGAGCAGGAAATGGCGCGCATCTTCCACCGCACCTGGCTGTGCGTCGGCCACCAGGCGGAGCTGCCCAATCCGGGCGACTTTCGCGCCACCACGCTCGGCCGCCAGCCGGTGATCATGGTGCGCGGCGAGGACGGCCAGGTGCGGGTGTTCATGAACCGCTGCCGCCACCGCGGCATGACCGTGTGCGAGACGGAAACCGGCAACGCACGCTTTTTCACCTGCTGGTACCACGGCTGGGTGTACAGGAACACCGGCCCGCTGCAGGACGTGCCCGGCCCCGCCGGCTACGGGGCGGACTTCCACAAGGAAGACTTTGGCCTGACGCTCGTGCCGCGCCAGGCCAGCTACCGCGGCTTCGTGTTTGCCAGTCTCGCCCCGACCGGGCCGACACTGGCCGAGCACCTCGGCCCGGCCGCCAAATACCTCGACATCTACATGGACGCCTCGCCGGTCGGCGACATCGACGTCACCGCCGGCGTGCACCGCACCCGCTACCGCGGCAACTGGAAGTTCGTCGGCATGGACGGCTACCACCCGCACTACACGCACCGCTCGGTGCTCGACGCCTGGCGTCGGCGCAGCGGCGGCAACATGGCCGACACCCACCACGGCGACCCGTTCGCCGACGACTCCGGCAACCTGACGCGCGACCTTGGCAACGGTCACGTGCTGCTGGATTTCTTCCCCGGCCGCATGGGCAACCTGGACCGCTATCTGGCCACCCTGCGCAAGCTGCCGCAGGGCGAGGACTACATCCAGGCCATGCACAGCGCCCATGGCGAGGCGCGCGGAAACGAACTGCTGGCCTGGGCCGGCGACCCGCACGTCGGCATTTATCCGAACCTGCAACTGATCGGCGTGCAGATTCGCCTGGTGCGCCCGCTGGCGGTGGACGACACCGAAGTGCTGATGTTCCCCGGCCTGCTCAAGGGCGTGCCGGCCAGCGTCAACAGCCTGCGCCTGCGCCAGCACGAATCGTTCTACGGTCCGGCCGGCGCCGGCTCGCCGGACGATGCCGAACTGTTCGAGCGCAACCAGGAAGGACTGCAGGCCAGCGTCGATCCGTGGCTGTATCTGGGCCGCGGCCTGAACCGCGAGCGCGTGGAGCCGGACGGCACGCGAGTCGGCCTGGTCGGCGACGAAACCACCCAGCGCGGCCAGCTGCGCGGCTGGCTCGAGCTGATGTCGGAGGCCTTGGCATGACCATCACCCGCGAGGCGGTGGAAGCCTTCCTGTTCCACGAAGCCGACCTGCTCGACGACATGGATGCCGAGGCGTGGCTGGCCCTGTGGGCGCCCGAGTGCTGCTACTGGGTGCCCTGCAACGGCCGCGACGACAGCACCGATCCGCAGCGGCAGGTGTCCATCATCTACGACGACCGGGCACGCCTCGAAGACCGCATCTACCGCCTCATGAGCAGCGCCGCGCACAGCCAGCGGCCGCGCTCGCGCATGCGCCGGGTGGTCGGCAACATCCGCTACGAAGTGCGCGAGGGCGAAGTCCACACGCGCTCGAACTTCCTGCTGGCCGAACTGCGCCGCGGACGGCAAGAGATATGGTCAGGCGTCAGCCAGCACCGCCTGCTACCGGCCAGCGACGGTTTTCAGATCAGGGCCAAAACCGTACTGCTGACGCAAAGCGACGAGGCCATCGACAATCTCACCTTCCTGCTGTGACCCCACCCCGCAGAGACTTCCCATGAGCAACGACGTATCCACAGTCCTGGCCGCCCCCTTGTCCGGGAAGGTTCACCCGCAGGTGGCCGCCCACCTGGCGCAGATGGCGGCCATGAACCCGCCGCCCATCGAGGCGCTAACCGCCGAGCAGGTGCGCTTGGGCTTTGGCCTGCAGATGAAGATGACCGCCGGCCCGGCCACGCCGCTGCCGGTGGTGCGTGAGCTCACCCTGCCCGGGCCGGACGGGGCCATCAAGGCGCGGCTTTACCGGCCGACCGCCGACGGCGTGCTGCCGGGGTTGGTGTTCTTCCACGGCGGCGGCTGGGTGATCGGCGATCTGGACAGCCACGACGACCTGTGCCGGGATCTGGCCGCGCAGGCCGGCTGCGCCGTGCTGGCCGTGGATTACCGCCTGGCGCCGGAGCACCGTTTTCCGGCCGCGGCCGAGGACGCCATCGCGGCCGCCGACTGGGCCGCCGCCAATGCCACGCAGATGGGCATCGATCCGGCACGCCTGGCCGTCGGCGGCGACAGCGCGGGCGGCAACCTGGCCGCCGTGGCGGCACTTGCCGCGCGCGATGCCGGCCGGCCACTGGCCGCGCAGCTTCTGATCTATCCGGTCACCGACATGTCGCGCTTCGAAGGCGAGTCATACGCCGCCTGCGGTGAAGGCTATGGCCTGACCGCGGGCGCCATGGTCTGGTTTCGCGATCACTACCTGACCGACGCGAAAGCCGGCCGCGACTGGCGCGTATCACCCCTGCTGGCGAGCGATCTTGGCCGCCTGCCGCCGGCGCTGGTGGTGACGGCCGAATTCGACGTGCTGCGTAGCGAGGGCGAGGCCTACGCCAAGCGCCTGGCCGAAGCCGGCGTGCCGACAAAGCTCGCCCGCTACGACGGCATGATCCATGGTTTCGCGTCCATGGCCGGCGTGCTCGACGTCGGGCGGCAGGCGCGCGGCGACATGGCGCAGTGGCTCAGGGCGACGCTGGGCTGCTGAGGGGGGCGGGCGGCTACTGGCTCGCTGGCGCCGCCCGTTCCTGTCGCCACATGCCCAGCACCAGCAGGGCGGCGCCGACGGTGATGGCGCTGTCGGCGATGTTGAAGGCCGGGAAGTGCCAGGCGCGGTAGTAGACGTCGAAAAAATCGACCACGTGGCCCAGCCACAGGCGGTCGATCAGGTTGCCGACCGCGCCGCTGAGCACCAGTGACAGGCCCAGGCCGTTCAGACGGTCGGCCGGTGGCGTGCGCCGCAGCAGGACGACGATGATCACGCTGGCGGCCAGCGCCATGCCGCTGAACAGCCAGCGCTGCCAGCCGCCGGCATCAGCCAGAAAGCTGAATGACGCGCCGCGGTTGAAGGCTAGCGTAAGGTTGAAACCGGGCACCAGCGGTATCGTCTGGTAAGGCTCCAGCAGGCGCAGCACGGCCAGCTTGCTGGCCTGGTCGAGCATGACCAGCAGCGCGGCAAGTGCCAGCCGGGCGCCCATCAGGCGAATTGCCGCCGCTCGCCAGCGCCTGCGACGTTCTCGACGCAGCGGCCGCACAGCTCGGGATGTTCGGCGTTGTCGCCGACGTCTTCGCGGTGGTGCCAGCAGCGTACGCATTTGGGGTGGCTGGTAGCGCGCGCCGCCAGCCACAGATCGGCGTCGGCGTGCGCGTCGGTGGGGCGGGCAGTGTCGGCGTGAACGCGCGCGTAGGAACAGATCAGCGCAAAACGCAGCTCGTCCCCCAGATTGTCGAGCAGCGCCCTGTCGTCGGCGTTGACATAAAGATCGACCTCGGCATCCAGCGCGGAGCCAATCGCCCCCGCCACCCGCAGGCGTTCGAGTTGGCGGTTGACCGCATCGCGGATGGCGCGCAGCCGCTCCCAGTCGGCCGGGCGGATGGCCTCGCTCGCCTCGTCCGGCAGGGCCGGCAGCGCGTACCACTCGGCCAGCAGCACACTGTCTGCGCGCGCGCCGGGCAGGTGCTGCCAGATGTCCTCGGCGGTGAAGCTCAGGATCGGCGCCAGCCAGCGCACCAGGGCTTCGAGCACGTGGTACATGGCCGTCTGCGCCGAACGCCGGGCCGCGCTGTCCGCCCGGCAGGTGTACTGGCGGTCCTTGATGATGTCCAGGTAGAACGCGCCCAGGTCCACGGCGCAGAAGTGATGCACCTTCTGGCTGACCTCGTGGAACTGGAACGCGGTGTAGGCGCCGCGCACCTCGGCGTCGAGTGCCACCGCCCGGCGCAGCAGCCAGCGGTCCAGCGCCACCATGTCCGTCGGCTGCAGGCCGTGCACGGCCGGGTCGAAGTCCACCAGGTTGGCCAGCAGGAAGCGCGCGGTGTTGCGCAGGCGCCGGTAGGCGTCGGCGCTGCGGCTCAGGATCTCGTCCGAGATCGACATCTCGGCGCTGTAGTCGGTGGACGCCACCCACAGCCGCAGCACGTCGGCGCCGAGCTGGTTGATGACCTTCTGCGGGGCGATGACGTTGCCGGCGGACTTGGACATCTTCTTGCCGCCGGCATCCACCGTGAAGCCGTGCGTGAGCACGCCGCGGTACGGCGCGCGCCCGTGCAGGGCCACCGAGGTCAGCAGCGAGGAATGGAACCAGCCGCGGTGCTGGTCGGAGCCTTCCAGGTACAGCTCGGCCGGGAAGCCGAGCTCCGGGCGGCGCTCGAGCACGCTGGCGTGGGTGACGCCCGAGTCGAACCATACGTCCAGGATGTCCTGCACCTTGTCGTAGTCGGCGGCCTCCGCGCCCAGCAGCTCGGCCGGGTCCAGATCGAACCAGGCCTCGATGCCGCGCTGCTCGATGCGCTGGGCGACGGCTTCGATCAGCTCCGCCGTGCGCGGGTGCAGCTCGCCGGTCACCCGGTGCACGAACAGCGCGATCGGCACCCCCCACACGCGCTGGCGCGAGATGCACCAGTCGGGGCGATTGGCGATCATGCCGTGGATGCGCGCCTCGCCCCAGGCCGGGGTCCATAGGGTGTCGGCGATGGCCGCCAGCGCCTTGCCGCGCAGGTCGTTGTGGTCCATCGAGATGAACCACTGCGGCGTGGTGCGGGTGATGGTGGGCGTCTTGTGACGCCAGCAGTGCGGGTAGCTGTGCTGGATGGGCCGCTCGGCGAGCAGCGCGCCGCGCTCGCGCAGCAGCTCGACGATGACCTTGTTGGCGGCGAACACCTGCAGGCCCTCGACGAAGGGCGTGCCGGGCAGAAAGCAGCCGTTGGCGCCGACCGGGTTGTAGACCTTGAGCTGGTAGGCCTTGCCGATCGCGAAGTCGTCCGCGCCGTGGCCGGGGGCGGTGTGCACGGCGCCGGTGCCGGCCTCGGTGGTGACGTGATCGCCCAGGATCACCGGCACGTCCAGATCCAGGAACGGATGACGCAGGCGCAGGCCTTCGAGTGCCGCGCCGCGGCAACGGCCAAGCTCGCGCCAGCCGTCCAGGCCATAGCGGGCGCAGGCGCTGGCGGCCAGGTCGGCGGCCAGGATCAGGCGTTCCGAGCCGGCCTCGACCAGCACGTAGTCGATCTCGGCGTTGAGCGCCACGGCCTGGTTGGCCGGCAGCGTCCACGGCGTGGTGGTCCAGATCGGCAGGCTGATGGGCGCATCGCCGTCCACCACGCCAAACGCCGCCAGCGCGGCGGCGCGGTCGACGACGGCAAAGCGCACGTCGATGGCCGGCGAGGTCTTGTCCTGGTAGTCGACTTCGGCCTCGGCCAGCGCCGAGCGGCAGTCCAGGCACCAGTGCACCGGCCGCTCGCCCTTGGACACGTAGCCGCCGGCGACGATGCGGCCGAGCGCGCGCAGGATGTCGGCCTCGGTCTGCGGGGCCATGGTCAGGTACGGCCGCTGCCAGTCGCCGAGCACGCCCAGGCGCTGGAAATCCGCGCTTTGCCCGGCCACCTGCCCGGCGGCGTAGGCGCGGCAGGCGGCGCGGAAGGCGTTGGCGTCCACCTTCTCGCCCGGCTTGCCGAGCTTTTTCTCCACCACGTGCTCGATCGGCAGGCCGTGGCAGTCCCAGCCGGGCACGTAGGGCGCGTCATAACCATCCAGCGTCCAGGACTTGACGATGATGTCCTTCAGGATCTTGTTGACCGCGTGGCCAATGTGGATGTCGCCGTTGGCGTAGGGCGGGCCGTCGTGCAGCACGTAGCGCGGCCCATCGGCGCGTTCGCGACGCAGGCGGGCGTACAGGTCCAGTTCCTGCCAGCGGGCGAGGATTGCCGGTTCGCGCTGCGGCAGGTTGCCGCGCATCGGGAACTCGGTGTGCGGCAGGTTCAGGGTGGCTTTGTAGTCGGCCATGCAGGGCTCTTTTGGGGGTTCAGGGTTTCGCAAACAGGGCGCGGGCGGCGCGCACATCAAGATCGATCTGCGCGCGCAGCGCCGTGAGGCCGTCGAAGCGGCGCTCGTCCCGCAATTGCTGCACGAACTCGACCTGCACCTGGCGGCCGTAGACCTGGCCGCTGAAGTCCAGCACGTGCACTTCCAGCAGCGGGTAAGTGCCGCCCACGGTCGGGCGCACGCCAAGGTTGGCCACCGCCGGCAGCGGCCGCTCGGCAAGGCCCGTCACGCGCACGGCAAACACGCCGCGCAGGCTGACCGCCTTGCGGCGCAGCGGCAGGTTCAGCGTGGGGAAGCCGATGCTGCGTCCGCGTGCGTCACCGTGGCTGACCCGGCCGTGCAGGGTGTAGGGCCGCCCGAGCAGGCGCGCCGCGCCGGCAAGATCGCCGCCGCTCAGATGCCGGCGTACCGCGGTGCTGCTGACCCGCTCGCCATCCAGCAGCAGCGGCGGCATGGCTTCCACCCCAAAGCCTGCCGAGCTGCCGACGGTCTTCAGATATTCCACATCGCCCAGGCGCCTGTGCCCGAAGCGAAAATCCGGACCCACCACCAGCTGACGCACGCCCAGGCCCTGGATCAGCAGCCGCTCGACGAACTGCTCGCGCGGCATGGCCGCCAGCTGCGCATCGAAATGCAGGCACAGGACGCCGTCCACGCCGAGCGCCTCCAAGGCGGCCAGCTTCTCGCGCAGGCGCATCAGGCGCGGCTCGACCTGGTCGGGCCGAAAGAACTCCAGCGGCTGCGGCTCGAACAGCACCACCCGCGCCGGCAAGCCGGTGGCTGCGGCGTGTTCCTGCAGGCGCGCGACGATGGCCTGGTGGCCCAGATGCACGCCGTCGAAGTTGCCGATGCTGGCCACGCAGCCGCGATGCTGCGGGCGCAGGTTGTGCAGGCCGCGGATCAGTTCCACGCTGGAATCCACATCATTGTCTCGGGGTCTGGGCTGGACTGGGCGGCGTCGGTCAGTAGCGCGCCCAGTCGGGGTCCTGCGTTTCGAGCACCTCGTCCAGCGGCCGGCGGCCGGCGAAGCCCTCGTCGTAGCCGTGGTAGTGGCCGAGCTTCAGCTCCGGATACTTCCAGCACAAATAGCCGTCGCCGGTGTCGAAATCGACCAGCCACAGGCCCTTCACCACCAGGCCCAGGCGGCGCATCTTGTTGACCCAGGCACCGACGATGGCCTGGTAGCGCTGCTCGGCAGCCTGCAGCTCCGGGCTGCGACGCGGCAGCACCTTCAGTTGCCGCTGCACCGGCGCCAGTTCCTCGGCCGTGCGCTGGGTGATGCCGCGCACCAGCGGGAACAGCGCCTGCGCCTCGGCGAGGCTGAACACTCGGGGATCCTGCGGCGATCCGATGCGAAGAAAGTCTCCGTCCACGCTGGGTTTTGTCGCTCACGGTGGGTCAGGGATGGCGCAACTGGGCCAGCGGCAGGCGCAGCGCCAGCAGCGCGGCGCCGTAGCATGCACCGCCGGCGGCGACCCACACGCCCAGCCGGGCCACCCGCCCGCCCGGGCCCAGCGCCAGCCAGGCATCGAGCGGACCGGCGCCCAGCCAAAGCAGCGCCGTCATGGCCGCCGTGGCCAGCGCCACGCGGGTTGCGAACAGTCCCCAGCCGGGCCGGGGGCGGTACGCACCGCCACGCAGCAGGCCGCGCAACAATAGTATCGCGTTGAGGTAGGCCGCCAGGCTGGTGGCGGCGGCCAGCCCGGCGTGACGCAGTGGCCACACCAGCACCAGCGTGAGGGCCATGTTGACCAGCATGGCGATGACGCCGATGCGTACCGGACTGCGCGTGTCCTGGCGCGCGTAGTAGCCGGGCGCCAGCACCTTGATGGCCATGAACGCCAGCAGGCCGGGCGCGAATGCCCACAGGGCCTGACGGGCCATGTGCACCGAGTGGACGTCGAAGGCGCGGTAGCCGAACAGCGTGCCCAGCAGCGGGCCGGCCAGCACGAACAGCGCCGCCGCCGCCGGCGCGCCGACCAGCAGCACCCAGCGCAGGCCCCAGTCGAGCGTGCGCGAGAAGGCGTCACCTTCGCCGCTGGCATGCTGGCGCGACAGGCGCGGCAGGATGACGGTGGCGAAGGCGATCGCCAGCACGCCGAGCGGGAACTCCATCAGCCGATCGGCGTAATACAGCCAGGACACGCTGCCGGTGACCAGGAACGACGCCACCACGGTGTCGAACATCAGGTTGACCTGCGCCACCGAGGAGCCGAACACGCCCGGGCCCATGAGCCTGAGGATGCGCCGCACGCCGGGGTGGGAAAAGCTGACCCGGGGTCGTGCCAGATTGCCAGTGGCAGCCAGTGTCGGTAACTGCCACAGCAATTGCAGTAGCCCCCCGATCACCACGCCGATGGCCAGCGCCAGCACCGGCACGTCCAGGCGCGGCGCCAGCCAGACCGCCGCGCCGATCATGGCCAGGTTCAGGAACAGCGGCGTCAGGGCGGGCGTGAAGTAGCGCCCGAAGGTGTTGAGCACGCCGCCGACCGCCGCCGCCAGCGACACCAGCGGCAAGTACCAGAACGTGATCTGCAGCAGCGTGGTCGTCAGTGCGCTGCGCTGCGGGTCGTCACCGAATCCCGGCGCCAGCAGCCATACCAGAAGTGGCGCGGCCAGCACCGCCAGCAGCGCCACACCCAGCAGCACCAGACCCAGCGTGCCCAGCGTGTGGGCGACCAGATCGCGCACCTCGGCCGGCTGGCGCGTGGCCCGGTACTCGGACAGCACCGGCACGAAGGCCTGCGAGAAGGCGCCCTCGGCGAACAGCCGGCGCAGGAAATTCGGAATGCGAAAGGCCACGAAGAATGCATCCGCCGCCGGCCCGGCGCCAAAGGTGGTGGCGATGACGGTGTCACGGACATAGCCGAGCACGCGCGAGGTAGTAGTGGCGACGCCCACCGAGGCGGCCGAACGCAGCATGCTCACGCGCCCTGCAAGCCGGTTTCCGGATTGACAAACGCCGCTCCCGTGAGCATAGTTCGCGACCTTTTTTCGGTTTTCGACGCAGGGATTTCGCCTTGGCCAACAGCCCGCAAGCCATCAAACGCGCCCGTCAGAACGACGACCACCGCGCCCACAACGCCAGCCGCCGTTCGATGCTGCGCACCGCCGTCAAGCGCGTGCTGGCGGCGATCCGCGCCGGCGACGCCGACACCGCCGGCAGCAGCTACCGCGCCGCCGTGCCGTTGCTGGACCGCATGGCCGCCCGCGGCCTGATCCACAAGAACACGGCCGCCCGCCACAAGAGCCGCCTGAACAAGCGCATCCACGCGCTGCGTCAGGCCGCCTGAAGCGCCGCGCGCCGCATCGGCGCGCGCCCTGTAAGCAAACAGGCAGGCAAACAGAAAAAGCCCGCTTCGGGCTTTTTCTGTCTTGGCCGGTCGGGTGGCTGGCCGGATCACGTCAGCACCAGATTGTCGCGGTGCACCAGCTCCGGCTCGTCGACGTAGCCGAGCACCTCGGCGAAGCGGCTGCTCGGTAGCCCCTTGATCTGGCGGGCTTCCTCGGCGCCGTAATTGCACAGGCCGCGGGCCACCTCGCGGCCGTCCGCGGTCACGCAGGCGACCAGGTCGCCACGGCGAAAATCGCCTTCCACTGCCGTCACGCCGACCGCCAGCAGGCTGCGCCCGGCCTGGCGCAGCACCTGTTCGGCGCCGGCGTCGATGTGCAGGCGCCCGCGCACGCGAAGATTCCCCGCCAGCCACAGCTTGCGCGCCTGCAGCGGCTCCTGTTCGGGCAGCAGCAGGGTGCCGATGTCGGCGCCCTTGGCCAGTTCGGTGAGCACGTTCGTGATGGCGCCGCCGACGATCCACGTGGCCGCGCCGGACCGCGCCGCCAGACGCGCCGCGCGCAGCTTGGTCTGCATGCCGCCGCGGCCGAGCTGGCCGCCGCTGGGACCGGCCATCGCGTCGAGCGCCGGGTCGGCGGTGTGCGCAGTCGCCAGGCGCTGCGCGGCCGGATTCTGTGCCGGATCGGCGTCGTACATGGCGTCGCGGTCGGTCAGCAGCACCAGCAGCTTGGCTTCCACCAGATTCGCCACCAGGCCGCCCAGGGTGTCGTTGTCGCCGAAGCGCAGCTCGTCGAAGGCGACCGTGTCGTTCTCGTTGACGATCGGCACCACGCCCAGGTCCAGCAGCGTGCGCAGCGTGCTGCGCGCGTTCAGGTAGCGCCTGCGGTCGGCCAGGTCGTCGTGCGTCAGCAGCACCTGCGCGGTGTGCACGCCGTGGGTCTGGAAGCAGCTCTCCCAGGCCTGCACCAGGCCCATCTGGCCGACCGCGGCGGCGGCCTGCAGGTCGTGGATGGCTTCCGGGCGGCGCTCCCAGCCGAGGCGGCGCATGCCTTCGGCCACCGCGCCCGAGGACACCACCACCACCTGGCGGCCCTGTGCGCGCAGCCATACCAGCTGCGCCACCCAGGCCTCGATGGCGGCCGTATCCAGGCCGGCGCCGCCGGCGGTCAGCAGCGCGCTGCCGATCTTGATGACCCAGCGCCCGGCGCCGGCATAGGTGGCCCGGCTCATTCCCTGGCCTGCAATGCCTGCTGTTCGAGGTGCCGCATGATGGCCTCGCACAGCGCCTGGCAGCCGCTGCCGGTGGCCGCCGAGACGACGAACAGCGGGCCGGTCCAGCCCAGTTCGCCGGCGATCTGGGCGCCGCGCGCGGCGGCTTCGTCCGGCAGCAGCAGATCGGCCTTGTTCAGCACCAGCCAGCGCGGCAGGGCGGCCAGCTCCGGACTGAAGGCTTCCAGTTCCGCCACGATCTTGCGCGCTTCCTCCGCCGGGATGCTGGCCGGATCGGCCGGCGCCAGGTCGAGCACGTGCAGCAGCAGGCGGGTGCGGCCGAGGTGGCGCAGGAACTGTGTGCCAAGGCCGGCGCCGGCGGCCGAGCCCTCGATCAGGCCCGGGATGTCGGCCATCACGAAGCGGCGAAAGCGGTCGACCTCGACCACGCCCAGTTCCGGATTGAGCGTCGTGAACGGGTAGTCGGCAATCTTGGGCCGCGCCTGCGACACCGCTGCCAACAGCGTCGATTTGCCGGCATTGGGCGCGCCCAGCAGGCCGACGTCGGCCAGCAGGCGCAATTCCAGCGCCAGACGGCGCAGCTCGCCGGGCTTGCCGGGACTGGTCTGGCGCGGGGCGCGGTTGATGCTGCTCTTGTAGCGGGCGTTGCCGAGGCCGTGAAAGCCGCCGGCGGCGACCTTCAGGCGCTGGCCGTGGTGCGTCAGGTCACCGATGAGCTCGCCGGTGTCGGCGTCGCGCACCTCGGTGCCCAGCGGCACCGTGATCTCGCGGTCGGCGCCGGCCCGTCCGGTGCGGCAGCTGCCGGCACCGGCGTGGCCGCTTTCGGCGCGGAACTCGCGCTGGTAGCGAAAGTCGCTGAGCGTGCTCAGGCCTTCGTCGGCCACCAGATAGACGCTGCCGCCGTCGCCGCCGTCGCCGCCGTCCGGGCCGCCGAAGGGGATGTACTTCTCGCGCCGGAACGCCATGCAGCCGTTGCCGCCCTTGCCGCCGGCAACGGTGATGGTGGCTTCATCGACGAATCGCATGCTGGCTGAATCAGGACGCTACAAACACAAAGCCCCGCCGGAGCGGGGCTTCGACGCCAGGCCGCGCCAGGCCGGAGCAGAAAAACGCGGCGCGGTCAGGCCAGCGGCTCGACGCTGACGAAGCGGCGGCTTTTCTCGCCGCCGACGCGAAAGCGCACGTGCCCCTCGACCAGGGCGAACAGGGTGTGGTCGCGGCCCAGCCCGACGTTGTCGCCGGGATGGAACTCGGTGCCGCGCTGGCGCACCAGGATGTTGCCGGCCAGCACGTGCTCGCCGCCGAAGCGCTTGACGCCAAGACGCTTGGAGACGGAATCGCGGCCGTTGCGGGAACTGCCGGCGGCTTTTTTATGGGCCATGAGTGCTTACTCCTGAACGCGGCGCGGCTTAGGGCGCGCCGATGCTGGTGATGGCGATTTCGGCGTAGTGCTGGCGGTGGCCCATCTGCTTCTGATGGTGCTTGCGCCGCCGGAACTTGATGATGCGAATCTTCGGGTGGCGGCCCAGTGCGCGCAGCTCGGCGGTCACGGTGGCGCCCTCGACGTAGGGCCGGCCGACCTTCACCTCGGCACCGGCGCCGACCATCAGCACGCGATCGAAGGTGAGCGTGTCGCCGACGGCGCCGTCCAGTTTTTCCACCTTCAGGACCAGACCCTGTGCCACCCGGTACTGCTTGCCACCGGTTTCGATTACCGCAAACATGGACTTCCCCACTGCCGACACGTGCCGCGCGGGCACGACTGCCCGGCGGGAACAAAAAGGGCGTGGATTCTAGTTCTGGCGGGCGTGCCGGGTCAAATGGCTTGACACCCACCCACCCCGAAACCTAGCATCCGCCGGCTTCACACCCCCGCCTGACCGAGTGCATGACTGCCAATCCCCTGGCCGCGTTGCTGGCGCCGGCCGCCGCCGACATGGCGGCCGTGAATGCGCTCATCGAGCAGCGCCTGCACTCGACCGTGCCGACCATCGACCAGCTGTCGGGCTACATCATCCACAGCGGCGGCAAGCGCCTGCGGCCGGTGATGGCGGTGCTGTCGGCCCGCGCCTGCGGCTATTCGGGCGACCAGCATTGCCTGTTGGCGGCTATCGTCGAATTCATCCACACCGCAACCCTGCTGCACGACGACGTGGTGGACGAGTCCGAACTGCGGCGGGGAAGGGCGACCGCCAACAGCCGCTTTGGCAACGGTCTGAGCGTGCTGGTGGGCGATTTCCTGTACTCGCGTTCGTTCCAGATGATGGTGGAGCTGGGGTCCAAGGAGGTCATGGACGTTCTGGCGACGGCCACCAACCAGATTTCCGAGGGCGAGGTGTTGCAGTACCTCAATCGCCGTAACGTCGACGCCACGCCCGAGCAGTGCCTGGCCATCGCCCGCAGCAAGACGGCGACGCTGTTCGAGGCGGCCGCCCGCTGCGGGGCCCTGCTGGCCGGGCAGGACCGCGCCGGCCAGGATGCGCTGGGCGATTACGGCCTGCATTTCGGTCTGGCCTACCAGCTGGTCGATGACCTGCTCGACTACCGGGGCGACGCGGCGCGTATCGGCAAGAATCTGGGCGACGACCTGGCCGAGGGCAGCCCGACGCTGCCCTTGGCCTATGCCCTGCAGGCGGCCGATCCGCAGCAGGCGCGCGTGCTGCGCTCGGCGCTGGGTGAGGACGGCGAGCCGGACTTCGCGGCGGTGCTGGCCGTGATTGAATCGACCGGGGCCATCGCGTACACTGCCGGCCTCGCGCAGACCCATGCCGAGCGCGCCCAGGCGGCCCTTTCCGGGCTGCCGGACTCGCCGGCACGGGCGGCCCTGCAGGGGCTGGCCCGGTTTGCAGTTTCCCGGGATTTCTGAAAATCCGCAGCCGCCGCCGGGCGGGCCTGCGGCGCACGTGTCGCAATCGGGGTGTAGCTCAGCTTGGTAGAGCACCGTCTTCGGGAGGCGGGGGCCGGAGGTTCGAATCCTCTCACCCCGACCAGTTGCGAATCTTCGACGCCCCGTCAGCTTCCTGCTGACCGGGACGACCTGCTTACATTCGACGCCGGCACGTGACGGACGCGCCGACACTGGCACAGGCACGTGTCGGTGTGCTTGGACTCGGTTATGTCGGCCTGCCGCTGGCGGTGGCGCTGGCCACCCGCTTGCCCACTCTTGGCTTCGACATCGACCGCCAGCGCATCGCGGCCCTGAACGCCGCGCATGACGCGACCGGCGAGGTGAGCGCCGCGCAGCTTGCGGCGAGCGCCTTGCGTTTGTCCTGTGAGTCCGCTGATCTGGCCGACTGCAACACCTATGTCGTCACCGTGCCAACGCCGGTGGATACCCACAAGCGACCGGATTTCGGGCCCCTGCTGGCGGCCAGCCGCACCGTGGGGCAGGTTCTGAAAGCCGGCGATGTGGTCGTTTACGAATCCACGGTGTATCCGGGTGCGACCGAGGAAATCTGCGCGCCGGTCCTGGAGCGCGAATCCGGCCTGACGCTGAACCGCGATTTTTTCGTCGGCTACAGCCCCGAGCGCATCAACCCCGGTGACCGCGAGCACCGCCTGGAGACGGTGACCAAGATCACCTCCGGTTCCACGCCGGCGGCGGCCCGTTATGTGGACGCGCTGTACGCCACCGTCACCAAAACCCACCGCGCCAGTAGCATCCGCGTCGCGGAAGCGGCCAAGGTGATCGAGAACACCCAGCGCGATGTGAACATCGCCCTGGTCAACGAGCTGGCGCTGATCTTCAACCGGCTCGGCATCGACACGACGGAAGTGCTGGAAGCCGCCGGCACCAAGTGGAACTTTCTGCCGTTTCGGCCGGGCCTGGTCGGCGGTCACTGCATCGGCGTCGATCCCTATTACCTCACGCACAAGGCGCAGGAAATCGGCTACCACCCGGAAGTGATCCTGGCCGGCCGGCGCATCAACGACGGCATGGGCCGCTACGTGGCCGAGCGCGTGGCGCGCCTGCTGATCCGCCGCCGGCTGCCGGTGGCCGGTGCGCGGGCGCTGGTGTTGGGCATTACCTTCAAGGAAAACTGCCCGGATGTGCGCAACACCCGCGTCGTGGATGTGGTGCGCGAACTGGAAGACCTGGGCATGGCGGTGGACGTGCACGATCCGTGCGCCGATGCGGCCGTCTGCGAGGAGGAATACGGCATCCACCTGTGCGCCGAGCCGGCGTCGGGTGCCTACAGCGCCATCGTCCTGGCGGTCGCGCACCGCCAGTTTGCCGATCTGGACGCCGGGCGGCTCGGTGCCTTCAAGGCCCCGCAGGCGGTGGTCTACGACATCAAGTCGGTGCTGCCGCGCGACCAGGTGGACGAGCGCCTGTGAGCGCGCAGCAGTTTCAAATGGCGCCGATGCGCATCCTGGTCACCGGCACGGCCGGCTTCATCGGCGCGGCCGTGGCCCATCGCCTGCTCGATCAGGGCCATCAGGTCGTCGGCCTGGACGAGGTCAACGATTACTACGACGTGAACCTGAAGCTGGCCCGCCTGGCCCGCCTGACGCCGCGGGCCGGCTTCACGGAAGCGCGCATCAGCCTGCAGGACCGCCCGGCCATGGAGCGGCTGTTTGGCGATGTGCGTCCGCAGCGGGTGATCCACCTGGCCGCGCAGGCCGGCGTGCGCTACTCGCTGAGCCACCCGCATGCCTATGTCGACTCGAACCTGGTCGGCTTCATGAACATCCTGGAAGGCTGCCGGCACCACGGCGTCGAGCATCTGGTGTACGCATCCAGCAGTTCGGTCTATGGCGCCAACACCCGCCTGCCGTTTTCCGAGCATGACATCGCGGATCATCCGCTGAGCCTGTACGCTGCCACCAAGCGCTCGAACGAGCTGATGGCGCACTGCTACGCGCACCTGTACGGCCTGCCGGTGAGCGGGCTGCGCTTCTTTACCGTCTATGGCCCGTGGGGCCGGCCGGACATGGCGCTGTTCCTGTTCACGCGCGCCATTCTGGCCGGCGAGCCGATCGAGGTCTTCAACCAGGGCCACCACCGGCGCGATTTCACGTACATCGACGACATCGTCGAGGGCGTGCTGCGCGTCACTGCCCGCGTGGCGGCGCCCAATCCCGGCTGGGATGGCGAGAATCCCGATCCGGCCACCAGCCGGGCGCCGTTTCGCGTCTACAACATCGGCAACAACCGTCCGGTCGAGCTGCTGCGTTACATCGAGGTCATCGAGGAGTGCTTGGGCAGGAAGGCCGTCAAGAACCTGCTGCCGATGCAGCCGGGGGACGTGCCGGAAACCAGCGCCAACATCGACGATCTGGGTGCGGATGTCGGTTATCGACCAGCGACACCGGTCGAAATCGGCGTGCGCAATTTCGTCGCCTGGTACCGGGATTACTACAAGGTCTGAAAACGCTGAAGTATTCACGTTTTCCGCAGCGCAGGGATGCGGGCGCTGAGAAATCCAGTGCTCCCATCAAGACGGCCGGCCTCAGCCGCCAAAACGCGCCAGATCGCCCTTGCCCGGCCGCACCACGCGCGCCTGGCCATCCTCGAAGGCCACCACCGTGCTGACCTGGTAGTCGCCCGGCCCGGCGTCCAGCAGCAGGTCCACCTGCTTGCCAAGCCGGTCTTCGATGTCGTCCGGGTCAGTCAGCGGAAACTCATCGCCCGGCAGTTGCAGGGTGCTGCACAGCAGCGGCTCGTCGCGCAGCGCCAGCAGACCCTGGGGCACCGGATGGCTGCTGATGCGCACGCCGACCGTGCGCCGCTTGTCCTGCAGGCGCTTGGGTACCTCGCGCGTCGCCGCCAGCAGGAAGGTGTACGGTCCCGGCGCGGCCGCCCGCAGCAGGCGATGCTCGGCGGTGCCCAGCGTGGCATAGACGGACACCTGTTTCAGGTCGCGGCACAGCAGCGTGAACGGGTGGTCCTCGTCCAGCCGGCGCAGGGCGCGGATGCGCTGCATGGCCGCCTTGTCGGTCAGATCGCACAGCAGCACGTAGCTGCAATCGGTCGGGCTGGCCAGCAGCGCGCCACCAGCGACGGCCTCGGCCGCCTTGCCCAGCAGGCGTGGCTGGGGATTTTCGGGGTGCAGGTGAAAGCGCTGCATGGGTACTGGCCACGAGTCCGGCGAAGCTTGGGCGGGACATGGTAGCGTTTAACGCCCCGCCAAGACCGCGCGCTGCGCATGGCGTGGCGGTGGTTCTGGCACGAATTTTCAGAGGTGGTCCGGTTTGAAACTGCTGTTCGATTTCCTGCCCATCATCGTGTTCTTTGTCGCCTACAAATGGGCCGGCATCTATTGGGCCACCGGGGCTGCGGTCGCAGTGGCGGCGCTGCAGATCGTGGTCCTGCGCGTGCTGCGCCGGCCGATCGACAAAACCCAGTGGTTCAACCTGGCCCTGCTGGCGGGCCTGGGCGGGCTGACCATCTTCCTGCATGACGAGCGCTTCATCATGTGGAAGCCGAGCCTCATCAACTGGGCCTTTGCGCTTGGCTTCGCGCTGAGCCTGTTCGGGCGCACGCCGCTGACCGAACGCATGCTGGGCGCGCAGCTGGCCCTGCCGCGGGCCATCTGGCAGCGCCTGACCCTGGCCTGGGCCTTGTTCTTCGCGTTCAGCGGCGCCCTGAATGCCTACGTCGCCTTCGTTTACCAGGTGACGCCGCAAAGCCTCGATGCCGACCGGCAGGCGATCTACGCCCAGGTGGCCGAGGACGACGGTACCTACGCGCGTGCGGTCCAGGGCAAGGCCCTGGCGGAGATGGACGCCGCCCAGCGCGCCGAATTGACCGCCCTGGCGCCGGCTCAGCGGCAGGCCGCCTACCTGCACAAGCTGCACCAGGACATCTGGGTCAACTTCAAGCTGTTCGGACTGCTCGGCCTGACGCTGGCGTTCGTCCTGGCGCAGGGCATTTACCTCAGTCGCCATATGCCGGCGGCAGATGGCGACCGCGAGTCCACAGCAGCATGAATGCCGCCACCGACAGTCCGCGCATGGCGCGCATCCGCGCCACTCTCACGCAGGCGCTGGCGCCGACCCGCCTGGAGCTGGTCGACGACAGCCACCGGCATGCCGGTCATGCCGGCGCGCGCCAGGGCGGGCACTGCACGCTGCGCATCGCGGCGCCCGGTTTTGCCGGCAAACGCCCGCTCGAATGCCACCGGATGATCTACGCGGCGCTCGGCGAGCTGATGCACACCGACATCCACGCCCTGAGCATCGAACTGCTGCCGGATGTGGCCGAGGATCTCGAATAACCCCCGACCGCAGCCGCGGCGGGTGCACCAATAAAAGCCACAGGAGGAGACGCCAATGACGCAGCGAACCGGCAAGCGGGCCGTATTGGTGGCGGCCAACCAGCCGCTCGAAATCCGGGAGCGTCCGGTAGCCGATCCGGGCCCGGGCGAGGTCTTGGCGCGCGTGACCCACGGCGGCGTGTGTGGCACCGACGTGCATTTCTGGCGCGGCGAGGTACCCCTGCCGGGCCCGGTAGTGCTCGGTCACGAGGGTGTGGCGGTGATCGACATGCTGGGCGCCGGCGTCAGCACCGACCATGCCGGCACGCCGGTGGCAGTGGGCGATCGGGTGTACTGGCAGCCGGTGGCGCCGTGTCAGCGCTGCTATGCCTGCACCGTGCTGGGCGACGTCTCGATGTGCGAGAACGCCTTCGCCGGCGTATTTGGCAATGCCGACGGGCCGACCACCGCCAGTTACTGCGACTACGCCACCCTGCGCGCCGGGCTGCCGTTCTACCGCGTGCCGGACGACACGCCGTCGGACGCCGTGATCGCGCTCGGCTGCGCCTTGCCGACCATGCTGCAGGGGCTGGAGCGCCTGGGCGGCATCCGGCCGGGCATGAGCGTGGTGGTGCAAGGTTGCGGGCCGGTGGGCCTGGCGGCCACGCTGTTGGCGCATCTGTCCGGTGCCGCGCCGCTGATCGTGATCGGCGCCCCGGCCCGGCGCCTGGCGGTGGCCCGGCAGTTCGGCGCCACGCACACGCTGGACATGGACGAACTGTCCGATGCCGCAGCGCGCACGGCACGAGTGCGGGAACTCACCGGCGCGCGGGGGGCAGACGTGGTGATCGAGGCGGCCGGTGTGGTGCCGGCCTTCGGCGAAGGTCTGCACCTGATCGCCCGCGGCGGGCGCTACCTGATCGTCGGCCTGTGGTCGGCGCCCGGCACGGTGCCGGTCGAGCCGCGGATGATCAACAACCTGAACCTGCGCATCATCGGCACCGCGCTGTCGCAGCCCCGCCATCTGTATCAGGCCTTGCAGGTGGTGCAGGCCCATCACCGGCGTTTCCCGCTCGCCGCGGCGGTGACGCACCGTTACCGCATCGAGGACAGCCAACAGGCGCTGGAAGCCGTGGCCCGGCTGGAGACCGTGAAGGCGGTGATCGCTCCGGCAACCTGAGCGGCTTGCCCGCCGGTCGGCGCCGGACCGCGCAGTCCGCCGGGCGGCCGTGTTTCGGCCGCGCTGCGTTGTCGCTCGCCGGGCTCGGGAATAGGCGGCAATCGGCCCTGCGCCTTGACGTGACCGGCGCCGGGCAATCTAATACGCACCCCGCGCGCGCAGCGCCCGGCAGGCCGATGCGGTTTCGCCGCGCTCGGTGCGCAGTGCTTTTCCCTGTTGGCCAGGTAGCTCAGTCGGTAGAGCAGTGGACTGAAAATCCACGTGTCGGTGGTTCGATTCCGCCCCTGGCCACCATTCGATATCAAAAACTTACGCCTTGAATCACCCGGCCGCCAGCGCCCGGAACTTGGCGCGGGGTTACCTTTCGACAGGCCGGGCGCTCTTCTGGGGTGTCCGGCCTTTTCTATTTGAATCCGACCCGACCATGACCCTGACTGACCGTTACGCCGAAGTTCTCGCCTTCGCGTGCGAAGCCCACCGCGGCCATGTGCGCAAGGGCACGGCCATTCCCTACGTCTCGCACCTGCTGGCGGTGTCCGGCCTGGTGCTCGAACACGGTGGCGACGAAGACCAGGCCATTGCGGGCCTGCTGCACGACTGCGTC